>JANOQL010000197.1:0-26286 GCA_031414835.1 Sphingomonadales bacterium
GCGTAATAATAGGCGTCCTGATAATTGATCGGCGGCACGTTGAGCTTCGCCCAGTCGGGCGCCTCCATCGTCTGCCACATCGCAAACGCCTTCAACCGCCAGTCGAGCATCCATTGCGGTTCGTTCTTCTTGGCGCTGATGAAGCGGACGGTGTCTTCGGTCAGGCCTTTGGGGGCGAAATCGGTTTCGATGTCCGCCGACCAGCCGTGTTCATAGTCTGCCACCTTGGCTGCGGCGTCATGCGCGGCTTGGTCTTTGAGAACGACGTCGGTCATCGGTGTGCGCTTTCGAATTGCGGAGATGTCTCGCGCCAAGTCGCCAAGTCGCCAAGGGTGCTTCGCGCGAAGCCGAGCATTAGACCGTTCGGCCAATGCAACTTGCGCCGGTCCATCTGAAAGCTGCCTGCGGGGCCACCCTTGGCGGCTTGGCGGCTTGGCGTGAACCCCTCGCTGAAGCAGCTCATCGCGACAAACTCGTGAGCGGGATGCCTGCCAGCGCCCCGCGCACGGCGGCGTTGACCACCAGCCAGTGCGGCTGGACCGCGCAATGGCCCTCAAGGCTGCAATCGTGCCGCCCGGTTTCGACGCATGCGGTCATGGCGATCGGGCCCTCGATGGCTTCGACAATCTCGACCAGACTGATCGTCGCCGCGGGCCGGGCAAGACGAAAGCCGCCGCCTGCTCCGCGCACCGACTTGAGCAAGCCTGCAGATGACAACCGGCTCACAAGTTTCTGCACAGTCGGCGCTGGAATCCCGGTTTCATCGGCCAGACCAGCAGCGTTCACCCGGGCGCCGCCACAATGGCGCGCCATCGCAGCCATCATCACCACGGCATAATCGGCAAGACTCGATAAACGCATAACGATGAAGTGGATGAATTCGGTCTAAATTACAAGTCCGCTAACCCAATTCGCGGAATTTTCCCAGAAGCCGCGAATGATCGAATGTCATTGCAGTCAACCGTGACCGGTGATCGCGGATCGCACTCGGCGTGATGCCAACAAAGGTTTTGATTTCGCGGATGCAATGCGACTGATCGTAAAACCCGTCCTCGATAAAATCCTGCCATTCGCCGGTGCCGCGCGAAATCGCATGCGCTGTGCGCAAGGCGCGATATTTTCGGGCAAGCAACTTTGGCGGCGCACCGTAAAGCTGCTTGGCAAGGCGTTCGGTTTGCCGTGCAGACAATCCGGCTTCGGCCTGCAATGCCTTGACGTCGGGCGACAGGCTCGCTTCCAGCCATTTATCGACGAGCGTCACGAACCAGTGCGGTTTTGCCCCGACACGCGCATAAACTTCGGCGGCACGCACGTTCGAAATCGCCACCATCTCGTCGAAATTCGATGCCGCTTTCAATTCGGCCCACAATACCGATTCCATCCGGCGGCCGAAAATCTCCCGCCCGGGAAGCAGGCAGTTGGCGCATTCGTGCGCCGGCCGTTTGGTGAAATACCCCCAGCCTGAAGGACGGATGCCCACCCCGAACACACGGCCCGGCTGATCGACGATTACCCGGCTTGCGCGCGTTCTGGGGCCGATGATGTTGACGGGGCCAAAGCTGCTCTCGGTGCCATCGCCGAAGATGATCCGACCGCTGCCTTCGAGGACGAAACGGAATTGCGCCACATCGGCACGTTCGAGATCCTCGAACGCTTCATCGCTTCGAAAGTAATAATATGCCGAAACGAATTCGGATATTTCAGGCGCTGGGGGACGATACTCGATTTCAAGCAACGACGTTACCGATGATGCGACCCGCGCGATTGAGTTCGCGAGGTGGATGTTTGCGGGTAGCACACGCCATAAGCGATTGAAAAGACGGCCCGGCCATCGCATTGAAATCAACGCGCGGGCCGGGCCGTATGAGGTAAAGGTTCCCCGAATCACTTCGGGAGCCCCTCGGGTCGCAGGACCGGACTAGGACAGTCATTTTGGCGGGTATTGGATAGAATCGACCGGATTACCGTCACGAATTGGTAATGGTGGAAAGACAACAGGCGCAGCAATCGATGATCTTCAAGACAATCCTTCGGCCCTTATTGTTCAATTGCGACGCGGAGACTGCGCATCGTTTCACAATCAACGCGTTGGCGTTTGCCCCTGTGCTTGGCGCGCCCGTATTCGATCCGGTGCTGAAGATCACAGTTGCGGGGCTAGACTTTGCCTCGCCTGTCGGCTTGGCTGCTGGTTTTGATAAGGATGCCGAAGTCTGGCGCGAGATGCTGGGGCTTGGTTTCGGCTTTGTCGAAGTGGGAAGCATCACGCCGCGCCCGCAGGACGGCAATCCCAAGCCCCGGCTGTTCCGGCTTACAGAAGATGAAGGCGTGATCAACCGGATGGGATTCAACAATCGCGGTCATGATGCGGCGATGCTGAGGCTTTCAGGGCGGCTCACGGGGCAAAAGACAGGAATTGTCGGCGTCAATCTCGGGGCTAACAAGGATTCACCGGATCGCATTGCCGATTATGCCGCGGGCGTGCGCATATTTGCACCGCTGGCCGATTATCTGGCGATCAACATCAGTTCGCCCAATACGCCGGGGCTGCGTGGCCTTCAGCAAGGCGATGCCCTTTCAGACCTGCTGGCCGCTGTTGCAGATGCGCGCGGGCCATCGGGACCGCCCGTATTCCTCAAGCTCGCGCCCGATCTGTCGAGCGCCGAACTCGACGATGTTGCAAGGGCGGTCGCTGGCAAGGTCGATGCGCTGATCATGGGAAACACCACGCTATCACGCGATGGCCTCACATCGCGCCACCGCGATGAAGGCGGCGGGCTGTCGGGAAAACCGCTCGCCACAATCGCACGCGCGGCGCTGGTCGATTTGCGTAAAGCAACCGGCGGCGGCATTCCGATTGTCGCGGCAGGCGGAATCGATTCCGGTGATGAGGCCTATGCGCGCATCCGGATGGGCGCGTCGCTCATCCAGATATATTCGGCAATGGTCTATCATGGCCCCGGGCTCGCGCGGAGCATTGCAGGTCGATTGGCTGAATTGCTCAAGCGCGATGGCTTTGCCACCTTGAGCGATGCTGTCGGTATTGACGATTGAGGGGTTGCCGCTTTGGCGCGTGGGGCTAGTGTCACACGCATGAAACGGTTCGCATCCTTGTTCGCCGCGCTTTTTGCGCTCTGTTTGTCGATCCCGGCCCATTCCCAGCGCGGCGTGGTGACCTCAGCCGATCCGCGCGCCACTGCGGCGGGGCAGGAAATCCTGCGCGCTGGCGGCAGTGCCGCCGATGCCGCAATTGCGATGATGGTGACGCTGTCGGTGGTCGAGCCGCAATCGTCAGGGATAGGCGGCGGCGGGTTCCTTGTGAACTTTGACTCCAATACCGGCAAAACCGGAACAATCGACGGCCGCGAGCGGGCACCTGCCTCGGCAACAGAAGCCCTGTTTACAGACGCCAGCGGCCAACCGATGGGGTATCGTGCAGCGTTTGTCGGTGGGAAATCGACAGGCGTTCCCGGCAACATCGCGCTGGCCGCAGCGGCGCACAAAAAATGGGGCCGCGTCAAATGGGCGGCGTTGTTTGCGCCAGCGATCAAACTGGCGGACGAAGGCTATGTCATCACGCCAAGGCTTGCTGAAGTGATCAGGCAAATGTCGCGGACGTGGGACGGAATGGACGCGACCAAATCGCTATACTGGCAGGATGGACGCCCCAAGACGGCTGGAGAAACGGTCAGGAACCCCGCCAAGGCTGCGCTGCTGCGCGCCATTGCAAAACGCGGGGCCAAGGCATTCTATACTGGCCAGAATGCCCGCGCGATCGCTGACGCCGTGACTGCTGCGCCGCGCAACGCGGTGCCGATGACGATGAAGGACATCGCTTCGTACAAAGCGACCAACCGTGACGCGGTGTGCGTTGCCTATCGCGTTTATACGCTCTGCGGAATGGGTCCGCCGTCGTCGGGTGCAACCACAGTCTTCCAGATCCTTGGCATGATCGAACGGTTCGACATGAAGGCGCTGGGCAAGGACTCTCCTGTCGCGTGGCATGTCATCGCCGAAGCAATGCAATTGGCCTATGCTGACCGAGAACTCTATCTGGGCGATCCTGATTTCGTGTCGGTGCCGGTCAAGGGATTGCTCGACAAGGCGTATATTGCCCAGCGCTCGGCAATGATTTCCGAATCCAGTTCGCTCAACGCCTATGATGCAGGCACGCCGCCCGGCGCTCCCAAACGCACTGCTGCAATTTCGGGTGAAGTTGCCGGTACCACGCATTTTATCGCTGTCGACAAGCAGGGCAGCGTCGCAAGCTGGACATCAACCGTCGAAGGCCCGTTCGGAAGCCAGCTTGTGGCCAATGGCTTTGTCCTCAACAACGAACTCACCGATTTCACGTTCGCGCCGATGAAGGACGGCGCACCCGTTGCCAACCGGGTGCAACCCGGCAAGCGCCCCGTCTCGTCAATGTCTCCCACCATCGTCTTCGATGCGAGCGGCAAGCCGGTGTTCACCGTGGGGGCCGCTGGCGGCAAGACGATCATCATGCAGGTCGCCAAGACGCTGATCGCGCATCTCGACTGGGGAATGCCGTCCGCCGAAGCGCTCGCCGCGCCCAATATCTATTTCGGCTTGCAAGCCGTTGCGATCGAAAAGGGCAGCTTTCTTGAGCCAATGATGCCGCAGATCGCCAAGCTCGGACAGACAGTCGTCGCAAGTTCGCAACTCGCCTCGCTGAAGGCGAATGCCGCGCACAAGACGCCCGACGGATGGGTAGGTGCCGCCGATCCGAGGAGCGATGGGAATGCGTTGGCGGAGTAGGGCGGAGACAACCTTACTGACTTCCGCTAAGCGTTTTGCAACGGTTCTGGGCTACTTCCGCGCCGATGCGACCGACGTTACCCACCATAGTGCTGGCACTACCCTTCTTCGCGCTCACAGGCTGCGAATCGTGGTTCTTCGATTATACGACTGCGCACCTCGCGGTGATCGATCGGCTCAACCGCGATGCCGCAGCCATCAATACCAAGGTCAAGATCGCATTCGATCCTGCGCGCGAGACGATTGTCGCGCCCGAGGCTGTGTATCTCATCCAGCATTATCGCTTGAACGTCGCTTACGTTCGTGACGATTATTACAAAGGTCGTCCGCAAGAATATCGCACGCATAACATGGTTCGCTATCCTCGCTGTTCACGCCCAAGCGAACGCCAAGGCAACGGGTATTCAATCGGATCATATTATCCCGGCCTACATCCTGGCATTTGTACTTTGACGGTTTACGGCGAAGCGCCACCCCGCTCCGCTTTGACGACCACGATCATTCAGCGCCCGTTCGTGATCGAAGGCTATAACATCTGGCGGTGGCAGATCCTGATCAGCCGACCCGACGGTCGCCAGGTCTCGCTGCTTCACTTTCGGGGTCCGCAAGATTCGGAACAGACAACCGGACCGCTGATCGCATCGGCACTCGGACTTCAACCGCGCAACGGTCAGTTCGCAAACCTGCCTGGACCTGGCGAGGTAGATCGTTGGATCGCCGCGAGCATTGCCAGTGTCGACACGCCCAATTTTGCCCAACTCGATGTCCTTGCAGAGACCGGCCAGCTGCCGGCGAACAGCAGCTTTTCAGCTCATCAAATCGCGCCGACCGAGATTGCCAAGCGCGCCAACAAGCTGGTGGGGCAGTTCGAGAATCTCATTCCCAGCGCAAACGCGAATCACTTGAACGATGTCGGCACTATGCTGGCGCGCCTGCCTCAGGACAATTGGGTCCGATATCGAAAGCGCATCATGGCCGCGCTGATGGTTGCGCCCAAGGATATGCTCGATCATCAGCCACAGCTGGTGCTGCGGCTCGCCGAACTGGGCGCAGATGCGGCGCCATTGCTCGCCCGCGCGAGCAGTGAGAAACATATCCGGAATTACGCCGAGATTGCCGCCTGTCGCATCGGCGCGTCAGCGAACCAGCAGCTTCGCGACAATTTTCTTGCATCATGGAAGATCAGCAATTTGCCCCATTTGAAATATGCCTTTGAACGTCGTGACCGAGACACGTTCAACGGTCGGGGCATTATGGCGCGCCAACGCTGGAAACGCTGCTTCGAGGACGGAAAAGCCAACGGTCCCCCCGACGACATCACCTTCAGTGCCTGCTGGTATTACCCCGAAACCGGACCCGAAGCCTCGCGCACGTATCTCGCGCTCAAGCGAATGGGCCTTGGCCCAGAGGCCGACGCCATCGCGCGACACCAATATTCACGGCACTGGAAAAAAACCTATGCCTTGGTCGGCCCGCAATCCGATCCGAAAATCTGCGGCACTGAGAAGGACATTTGAATGCCTTTCAACCAGCCAGTCCAATAGCAAACACGATCCCAACACCGAGCAAAATAAGTGCAACAGCACCGACGACTGCACAACCGAGGACATCGACGATGAGCGGGCGTTTGCGCGGCGGGCTGATCTGGTCGCGAACACGGGCCCGGTCTCCGGCAGGCGTGTTTGCATAGGCCCATGGCCGGCCGAAGATGGCCCGGACGATGATCAGCCCCAATATGATGAACACCGCCGGAAGGGCGGTGTATGAACCATCGGTAAAGGCGATGGGCCGTTCCACCGTACCGACGACTGCCAGCACGAACATCAACGCGGAAAAGAACCCGAAAAACCCGAAGAGCAGTTGCGCGAGGCACGACCCGCGAACGCGCCGAAAGAGAATGAACATCAGGAGAGCAAACTCGGCGAGGACGCCAATAAAGCAGAACCTGAGAATGTCGTCGGACACGCGGATTGCTCCAATATTGTACACTGCAACCGCAATAACGCGAATTCCTTTGCTTCGGCCTAAGCAAACCTGACGCCTCGCCCCCTTGCCCCGCCGCCGCCCCGGCTGATACAACTACCCCAAGGGCAAGGGTCCACAGGAGAGACGATGCGCAGTTTCGAACAGTTTCCGTCGCTGACCGCGATGTTCTTTGCGCGGGCGGCGGAGAATGGCGACAAGACCTTCCTTGCCGTCAAAAAAGACGGCGTCTGGGTCAAGACGAGCTGGGCCGAGGCGGCGCAGCAGGTGGCGGCGATCGCGGCGTCGCTCAAGGCAATCGGGCTCAATCGCGGCGATCGCGTGATGCTGGTCAGCGAAAACCGGCCCGAATGGTGCATCGCCGATCTTGCGATCATGGCGGCGGGTTGCATCACGGTGCCGACCTACACCACCAATGGCGAGCGCGATCACCAGCACATCATCGAGGATTCGGGCGCGCGCGCGGTGTTCGTTTCCAATTCCAAACTGGCGCAGGCGGTGATGCCCGCCGCGATCCGCGCGACCAATGCGCAGCACATGATCGGATTCGACGATCTTCGCGTCGGGCAAACAGGCGGCGTCGAGGTGCACCGCTGGCAGGATATGGTCGCAAGGCCTGCCGACCCTGTCGCCTGCGCCGCCGACGCGCAGTTCAGCCGCGATGCAACCGCGTGCATCATCTACACCAGCGGCACCGGCGGTTCGCCGCGCGGCGTGATGCAGCATCACGGCGCGATCCTCCTCAATGTCGAAGGCTGTGTCGCGATCATTGCCGAAGATTTCGGCTGGCGCGACGAAGTGTTCCTCTCGTTCTTGCCGCTCAGCCACGCTTATGAACATTCGGGCGGGCAGTTCGTGCCGATCGGGCTCGGCGGCGAAATTTGGTATGCCGAAGGGCTTGAAAAGCTTGTCGCCAATATGGCCGAAGTGCGCCCGACAATCATGTTCGTCGTCCCCCGGCTGTTCGAGGTGATCCGCGCGCGTTTCCTGAAGGAATTCGAAAAGCGTTCGAGCTTTCAGCAGGGGCTGCTCCGCCGTGCGCTGGCGCTGGGGGCCAAGGATTTGAGTGGCAGCGTCCGCCTGTGGGACAGGCCGATGCAAACATTCCTCGACAAGACATTGCGGCCAAAAGTCATGGAAAAATTCGGCGGGCGGTTGAAAGCGCTCGTGTCGGGGGGGGCGCCGCTCAACCCCGATATCGGCGTGTTCTTCCACGGCCTAGGAATCAATCTGTTGCAGGGCTATGGTCAGACTGAATCGGGCCCGGTCGTGTCATGCAACCGCCCCAAGGCGGGGCTGGCGATGGATAGCGTCGGTCCGCCGCTCAAAAATGTGGAAGTTCGCATTGCCGATGATGGTGAAATCCTCGTCCGCGGCGAACTCGTCATGCACGGCTATTGGCGCAACGAGGCCGAAACCGCGCGTGCCGTGCAAGATGGTTGGCTGCATACAGGAGACATCGGGCATCTGAATACCAATGGCCACCTCGTGATCACCGACCGCAAGAAGGACATCATCGTCAACGACAAGGGCGAAAATGTCAGCCCTCAGCGGATCGAAGGGATGCTGACGCTCCAGCCCGAGATTATTCAGGCGATGGTATCGGGAGACAAGCGCCCGCACTTGGTTGGGCTGATCGTTCCCGATCCGGAATGGGCAGTCGAATGGGCGCAGGCCAACGACATCGCTTATGATCTGAAATCATTGTGCGATCTGCCCGCGTTCAGAGGCGCGGTGATGGCGGGCGTCGATCGCGTGAACAAGGCACTGACATCAACCGAAAAGGTCCGCAAGATTGTGCTGATCCCCGATGCGTTCTCGGTCGAAAACGAAATGATGACCCCGAGTTTGAAAATACGGCGCCACATTATCCGCAAACACCATGGCGAGCGCGTCGATGCGCTATACGGCGGAGAAAAATAGCGGCTGGCGCTATTTGCTATCCTCGCGGATGCGCCGCCGCGTACACATCGAGCAGCCACGCTGTATCAACCCCTGTATACACCTGCGTCGATGACAGGCTGGCATGGCCTAACAGTTCCTGAAGACTGCGCAGATCGGCGCCGCGAGCAAGAAGGTGCGTTGCAAAGCTGTGGCGGAGCGCATGTGGCGTCGTTCGTTCATGCAAGCCCAGCCGCCTGCGCGCGCCGCGCACGTTGCGGCGGACGATTGCCGGGTTGAGCGCGCCGCCTCTTGCCCCGCGAAACAGCGGCTTGCTCTTGTCGGTGCCATAAGGACAGGCCGCGACATACGCCTCGATTGCTTCCCGCACCTGCGCGAGCAGCGGCACGATCCGCGTCTTGTCGCGCTTGCCCGTCACGCGGAGTGTTTCTGAAAGGGGCAGCGCCGCACCTGTCAGCGCAAGCGCTTCGCCCACACGCAGGCCTGCGCCATAGAGCAGCAGCAGCAACGCCCAGTCGCGTGCAGCAATCCACGGCTCAGCGGCTTCATCGGCAACATCCTGCGCCAATGCCACAGCTTCAGCGGGCGTCACCGGGCGCGGGAGTCCTTTCCTGACTTTCGGGCCTTTGATCGCAGGCGCGACGCCTTCACCAAGCGCGAAATCGAGAAAGCCGCGCAATGCCGACAATTCGCGCGCCGCACTGGCATTGCCGATCCCGTCGTTGCGACGATTGGCAAGGAATGCGCGCAGATCGGCTTGGGTGAGTGTCGTTAAATCCGGCGGCCCGCCCTGATGGTCTGCCAGAAATGCCATCAATCGCTCCGCAGTCGCCTGATATGCGCGGACAGTGTGAAGCGAGCGGCGTCTATCGCGCCGGAGATGATCGGCCCAGGCTGTCACGACGCTGGCGCTCGACACGATTATTCCGCAGCAGCGTGGGCAAAGCTAAACACACGCGCCAGCTTCCAGCCATCGGGTGTCGATTGCCAAAGCTGGGTGAAACGCGCGGTTCCGGCCTTGCGCTCTGCGCCATCGCCCTTGCGTTCGTAAAACACATGCTCACCGGCCTCGATCGCGCCGAACCCCGGCACGGGATCGACCCGCAGCGACGATGCGACAAGTTCGCGTCGCGACCGCCACGCATCGGGCTTCATCTTTTCGGTGCAAGACCGCGTATAATCGTCGATGAAAGGCTGGGCGCTGCGAGCAACGACCCCGCCCTTATCATGATACATCTCGAAATCGTCGGTGATCATCGCGCGCACGACGGCAGGTTCGCACCGGTTGAAATAGATGTGGAAGAATTCGGCATCGCGTGCGCGGATCGCTTCGGTCAGGGCAGCGCCTTCGGGGAGCACGGCTGCGGCGAGAAGAAGCAACATCATCGCCAGTTACCCAATGCTCTGGCCCGTTTTGGCCCAGTCTGCCATGAAACCGGCGATGCCCTTGTCGGTCAGCACATGGTTGAACAGCGAGCGTATGACGGCGGGCGGCGCGGTCATCACATCGGCACCAATTTTGGCAGATTCGAGGACATGGATCGGGTGACGCACACTCGCCACGAGGATTTCGGTCGCAAAATCATAATTGTCGTAGATCAGCCGGATATCCGAAATCAGCGCCATGCCGTCGAAGCCGTTATCGTCATGCCGCCCGACGAACGGCGAAATGAAACTCGCGCCAGCCTTGGCCGCCAGCAGCGCCTGGTTTGCCGAAAAGCACAAGGTGACGTTGACCATGCAGCCGTCATTGGTCAGCTTGCGACATGTCTTAAGTCCGTCAAGTGTCAGCGGCACTTTAATGCACACATTGTCGGCGATTTTCCGTAAGATCGCGGCCTCATGCATCATGCCATCGTGATCGAGTGCGACAACTTCTGCTGACACCGGCCCATCGACCAGCGCGCAGATTTCGCGCGTCACCTCGATAAAATCGCGCCCCGCCTTGTGAATCAGCGACGGGTTTGTCGTGACACCATCGAGCAGGCCTGTGGCAGCAAGTTCGGCAATGTCGGCGGTATCGGCTGTATCGACAAAGAATTTCATAATGTGGGTGTCTCGCAACTGTGTGGAGGCGGACTAGCCGATTTGCCCGTCGTTCGAAAGTATTGTGGACCATTCCGTGAAAAATCGCAGTTTTTCGGGCTGTGTGACGCGCGTCACGCCATTGCAAAACGAATCTGTGTAATCGGATTTTGCGACCCGGGGGACCGAGCTTCTCGCCTTGTCCCCTTCCTGATGGCCCGGTGCGTCCTTGCGATGTGCCGGGCCACTTTTTGCTCTGCCCTTACCAGCACTTTCGGCGCTGTCGCTTGATGGTCATGCCAATCTGCGATACCGGCTGGCGATGACAGAAACAGACTTGAACACTACCGGCGTGAACACTGGCGGCGTGAACACAGGCGGCGTGAACACTGGCGCAAAGCGCGATGGCCGCGCCATCGTTGCCGAACTTGAAATCCTGTATGCCGCGTCGGTCGAGCGGCTACGCACCGCGATCCGCAGCTTTACCGAAACCGGCACCCCGCCCGATCCGGCGCAGCGCAGCGACGGCAGATATGCCTATCCCGAAATCCATCTCAAGCACCGCGGGGCCGAAGCGCGCTCGGCTTCATACCGCTCATTCGGGCGGCTGACGCGCCCCGGTGCTTACAGCATCAGCGTGACGCGGCCGGCGCTGTTTGCCGATTACCTCTCCGAACAGCTCGACATTCTGCTTGCCGATTATGATGTCGAAATCGAAACCGCGCCGGGGCGTCATGAAATTCCGTTCGCTTATGTGATCGATGCCAATGACGGGCTTGCCGATGTGCGCGCCAAGGATTTATCGCGCTGGTTCCCGACAACCGAGCTGGCGCATATCGGCGACGAGATTGCCGACGGGATCGTGACCGACGATGGCATCGAGCCGCTGCCGCTGGCGCTGTTCGACGGGTTGCGCACCGATTTCTCGCTTGCGCGGCTGCGGCATTATACCGGCACACCGCCCGAACACGTCCAGGGGTTTGTGCTTTTCACCAATTATCACCGCTACGTCGATGAATTCGTGGCGTGGAGTTTGGCGCAGCTCGGCGGGGACAACGCTTATGAATCGTTATCGTGCCCGGGCGGTGTCATCGTCACCGGCGACACCAGCGACCCTGAAGCGGCCGTTGCCGACAGCGCATGGCGGCGGCACCAGATGCCTGCGTGGCATCTGACCGCTCCCGGACGCGCCGGGATCACGCTCGTCAATATCGGTGTCGGGCCGTCGAACGCCAAAACGATTACCGATCACCTAGCCGTCATGCGTCCCGAGGCATGGCTGATGATCGGGCATTGTGGCGGATTGCGCCCCAGTCAGCGGATCGGCGATTATGTGCTGGCGCATGCTTACCTTCGTGACGATCATGTTCTCGACGATGTGTTGCCGCCCGAAATCCCGATCCCGGCAATAGCCGAGGTGCAGCAGGCGCTGGCGCGCGCGGCAGAAATGGTATCGGGTGAGGATGCCGAATCGTTGCGCAAACGCCTGCGCACCGGAACGATCGTAACCACCGACGATCGCAACTGGGAATTGCGCTATTCCAAATCGGCGCTGCGTTTCTCGCAAAGCCGCGCAGTGGGCATCGACATGGAATCGGCAACAATTGCCGCGCAAGGTTACCGATTCCGCGTGCCATATGGCACATTGCTGTGCGTGTCGGACAAGCCGATGCACGGAGAACTCAAGCTGCCTGGACAGGCCAACCGGTTCTATGAGCGCGCAATTGCCGAACATATGCTGATCGGGATCGCCGCCTGCGAACAGCTCCGCGCTGAAGGGGCAAAGCTCCACAGCCGCAAATTGCGTGCCTTCAACGAACCGCCGTTCCGCTAAAGCATGATTGACCGGCAGCTGTGGTTTGTTGTAAAACTGCGACATGCGGGGGCGCAGGGTGAAAACAGACAAAGGCGGCGGCGAACAGCTGCGCGCTCCGGCACACGTCTTCCGGTACGAGCGCGAAATGCAGGAAGCGATCCGCCGCGAATTATCGATCCTCGAACCGGGTTTGGTTGAGGCCGATGGCGGGCGTGAACGGATCGTTGCGACCGGCAAGATTGACATCACTGCGCGTGACGCAAACGGCCATTTCGTGGTTATCGAACTCAAGGCTGGAAAATGCCCTGAAGGCGCAGTTGCCCAAGTGCTAGGTTACTCTAGCGATCTCGAACGGGAAACCGGAACGCCATGCCGCTCTGTGCTTATCGCCTCGCAATTCTCTCAAAGGCTCTGCGCCGCTGCTGACCGAACGCGATCGTTGACGCTATTCACATATGAAGTCGGCAAGGTGATGCACAGCGAGGGTTGACGCCGCTATTCTTCGGCAGATGGCTCTGTTGCACTATCGGACGCGGCGTCAGCTGCAGGCTGACTTTCGCCTTCAAAAACGGTCTGCGGCACTGGCGCGGTGCCGGAATAGCCGTTCGAATGAGCCGACTGGGCTGGCTGAGACGCGATTGGCTCGGCCTCGTCAGAGGCCCCTAGCACCACAGTCGTCTGACTGGGCGCCAATGGCATTGATTTACCGCGTCGGCCGCCGGCTTCATCATCGCGTTGCCCGATGTTCGACGCGCCTGTATTCTGTGCGCTGCTTGCGATGCGTTCGCTTTGCGGCTTCAGGGCAATCCCCACCGGCATATACGCGCCGATGATGGCAGCGAGTGCCGCCACCGCAAGCGCGCCAGCTCCGATCTTGAACACCATCGATTGCATCTGCCAATTCCCAAGCCCGGATGACCATAGCGGGAGCATGGTAATCAAAGTGTAAAGATGCAATTTGCTTTCCCCGATGCAAAAGCACGGGTAAAGCACCGTAATGACCAGTTCCCCGGCGACGCCGCTGCTCGATACCGTGTCGAGTCCCTCCGATCTTCGCAGCCTCAAACCCGAACAATTGCGACAATTGGCCGATGAATTGCGCGCCGAAACGATTGGTGCGGTTTCGGTGACGGGCGGGCATTTGGGGGCGGGCCTCGGCGTTGTCGAACTGACGACCGCGATCCATTATGTTTTCAACACACCCGATGACCGTCTGGTCTGGGATGTCGGGCACCAATGCTATCCGCACAAGATTTTGACCGGCAGGCGCGATCGCATCCGCACGCTGCGGATGGGCGGCGGATTGTCGGGCTTCACCAAGCGCACCGAAAGCGAATATGATCCGTTCGGCGCTGCGCATTCGTCGACCTCGATTTCAGCGGCATTGGGTTTTGCCGTTGCCAACAAGCTCGCAGGCAAACCGGGGCGCGGGATTGCAGTGATCGGCGATGGCGCGATGTCTGCGGGCATGGCGTATGAAGCGATGAACAACGCGGCTCAGGCGGGCAACCGGTTGATCGTGATCCTCAACGATAATGACATGTCGATTGCGCCGCCGGTGGGTGGGCTGTCGGCGTATCTTGCCAAAATCGTCTCGTCGCGACCCTTCCTCGAACTGCGCGAAGTGGCGCGCCGCCTGTCGCGCAAACTGCCCGAACCGCTCCACATCGCAGCGCGCAAGACCGACGAATTCGCGCGCGGAATGGCAATGGGCGGAACGTTGTTCGAAGAGCTTGGCTTTTACTACGTCGGCCCGATTGATGGGCATAATCTCGATCACCTTATCCCGGTGCTCGAAAATGTTCGCGATGCGGCTGAAGGCCCGTGCCTGATCCACGTCGTCACCAAGAAGGGCCATGGCTACGCGCCTGCCGAGGCGGCTGTGGACAAATATCACGGTGTCCAGAAATTCGATGTGATCACCGGCGTTCAGTCGAAAGCGCCTCCAGGGCCACCCGCCTATCAGAACGTTTTCGGCGATACGCTCGCCAAAATCGCTGAGACCGATGAGCGGATCGTGGCGATTACGGCGGCAATGCCATCTGGAACTGGCGTTGATCGTTTTGCCAAGGCGCACCCGACCCGCAGCTTCGATGTTGGCATTGCCGAACAACATGCCGTGACCTTCGCCGCCGGCATGGCGGCGCAAGGATATCGCCCGTTCTGCGCGATTTATTCGACCTTTCTCCAGCGCGCTTACGATCAGGTCGTTCATGACGTTGCGATCCAGAACCTTCCGGTCCGCTTTGCGATCGACCGCGCCGGGCTGGTCGGGGCCGATGGCGCAACACATGCCGGGTCGTTCGATGTCACCTATCTTGCGACTTTGCCCAATTTCGTCGTGATGGCCCCGGCTGACGAGGCTGAGCTTGTCCATATGACCTACACGGCCGCACTTCATGACAGCGGTCCCATCGCGTTCCGATACCCGCGTGGCAACGGAACCGGCGTTGCGCTGCCCGAGGTTCCCGAACAGCTCCCTATCGGCAAGGGCCGGATCGTCCGGCAGGGGAAAACCGTCGCGATCCTGTCGCTTGGCACCAGGCTCGAAGAGGCGCTCAAGGCCGCCGAAGCGCTCGAAGCCAAAGGGTTGAGCACAACCGTCGCCGATCTACGCTTCGCCAAGCCGCTCGATGTCGAACTGATCCGCAAATTGCTGACGACCCACGAAGTCGCCGTGACAGTCGAAGAAGCCGCCATCGGCGGCCTCGGCGCGCATGTGTTGACGATGGCGAGCGACGAAGGCCTGATCGACACCGGCCTCAAGCTGCGTACGTTGCGGCTGCCCGATGTGTTTCAGGATCAGGAAGCGCCTGCCAAGCAGTATGACGAGGCCGGCCTCAATGCGCCGCATATCGTCGAGACGGTGCTTAAGGCGTTGAGGCATAACAGCGCGAGTGTTGCCGAGGTGCGGGCGTAATGAAGATTGGCGATTTGCCGAAATATCATGACTTCATGAAGCCGACACTTGAAGCCTTGGTAGAAATAGGCGGATCGGCATCATTAAACGAAATCAATGACGCCGTTACCGAGAGGACTGGTCTTTCTCAGCAAGCACTGGACGTTTGGTACGCAAGCGGTGCTGGAGCCGTAGTTCCTGATCGTCTTTCGTGGGCTCGGAGCTATTTAAAAGGCGCTGGGCTATTGGCTTCGGGAGGACGAGGCATCTGGACCTTGACCGACGATGGCCGCAACGCTGCATCACTTCCAGCTTCGGAGCTAAAACGAAAAGTGTCGGTCGCAATCAAAAATGTGGCACCAGAGGCGGAAAAATCCACGCGCTCCGAGGTTCCTAGCGATACTGGATCGTCCGAAGAGAGCCCTTCTGACTGGCAAGATGAACTCTTAATTGTTTTGCGCGCGTTAGAACCCGCCGCTTTTGAACGACTTTGTCAGAGACTTTTGAGAGAGTCTGGCTTTGTTAAAGTGGAAGTCACTGGGCGCTCGGGTGATGGTGGAATAGACGGCACCGGAATTCTCCAACTGAGCTTAATGTCGTTCCACGTGCTCTTCCAATGCAAACGATACCAGGGTTCGGTTGGGTCCGGTGCAGTGCGCGATTTTCGCGGTGCGATGATGGGGCGCACTGACAAGGGGCTAATCATAACGACCGGCACTTTCTCTCCGGATGCGCGCCGAGAAGCGACGAGGGATGGCGCGCCACCCATTGACTTGATCGATGGTGAGGCATTGTGCGAGAAATTGAAAGAACTGAGCTTGGGTGTTGAGACCCGCATGGTCGAGCAAGTGTCAATCAACCCCAACTGGTTTACCCAACTCTGATGAGCTAAAGCCAAAGCGATAAACGTGAAAGCAACATTATGACGCGCATATCGATCGTCGAGTTCGAAGCAGATGTCGATCAATTTGTCGATGTGGCCGAAGCGGGGGCGACATTTGTAATTACCCGCGACGGGGAGGCTGTTGCAATATTGCGTGCGCCAGCAGATTTTGATCTGGTTGCGGATAGCTGATCGCCGCCAGCCTGCCGAGAATCAACACCTCATTATCTCAGAACTGGCATTCCATTGGTGATCACCACCCGTTTCGCGCCCTCCCCCACTGGGCACCTCCACGTTGGCAATGTCCGCGCGGCGCTTCACAATTTTTTGTGGGCGCGAAAGCATGGTGGCCGCTTCATCCTGCGGATCGATGATACCGATGCCGAACGCTCGTGCGCCGAATACGCCGATGGCATTCGCGCCGATCTCACATGGCTGGGGCTCGATTGGGATGAGGAATATCGCCAATCGGACAGGTTTGCGATCTACGAAGCGCGCTTCGAAGACCTGCGCACCAACGGGCATGTTTATGCGTGCTACGAAACGCCCGAAGAACTCGATCTCCGGCGCAAGGTGCTGCTCGGGCGCGGATTGCCGCCGGTGTATGAGCGCAAAGCCGCCGATGCGCCGGTGCCTGAAGGCCGCGCCCCGCACTGGCGGTTCCGGCTCGATCATGATGCACCCATCGTCTGGACCGACCTGGTGCGCGGCGAACAGCGGTTCGATCCGAAATTGCTCTCTGATCCTGTAATCCGGCGCGCCGATGGCAGCTGGCTCTACATGCTGCCATCGGCCATCGACGATGTGGACATGGGCGTCAGCCATGTCGTGCGCGGCGAGGATCATGTTACCAACACGGCGACACAACTTCAGATGTTCGACGCGATGGGCGTTCCGCGTCCGGCGTTTGCGCATGAGGCGCTGCTGGTTGGTGCCGATGGCAAATTGTCGAAGCGGATGGGATCTGTCGGTATCGCCGATCTTCGGAAGGCGGGGATCGAGCCGATTGCCATTCTCGCGCTTCTTGCGCGGCTTGGCACCAGCGATGCGGTCAGCCCTGAAATACAGATGGCCCCATTGATCGACAGCTTGGATTTCGCGCGGTTCGGGCGCGCGCCGGCGCGTTTCGATGAAGACGAGCTGAAAGGGCTGAATGCACGCACGGTCCACATGCTCGATTTTGGAACTGTCGCAGACCGTCTGCCCCAAGACATGAACGAGGCGGGATGGCTGGCGATCCGTCCCAACCTTTCGACCATAAGCGATGCCGCCGATTGGTGGCAGGTCGTAACCGGGCCAGTGTCGGCTGACATTGCCGACGAAGATCGTGCGTTTGTGCGGCAAGCAGCTGGGGTGATTATCACGCTCGATTGGTCAATCGATCCATGGAGCGCATTGACCGATACTCTCAAGGCAGCGACCGGACGCAAGGGTAAAGCTCTGTTTCAGCCGCTCCGCCGCGCGCTCACGGGGCGGGATCATGGCCCTGACATGAAAGCGCTGCTGCCGTTGATCGGGCGCGAGGCAGCCATTGAGCGATTGACGTTGACGTAATGTTGTTACTTTATTTGTGATGGCATATCCTTTCGAGTGCGCGGTGCTGTCCGCGCAGGCGAAGGAGGATGTCGATGGCGTATCTCGATACCAACACACAAAAGCCAGCCGGGCTGATAGGCGCGCTGGCGATCCACGGATTGATCGTTGCGGCAGCGTTGCTCGTTGCCCCTACTGTCATGCGCGAACTGCCCAAAGTCATCGCGCTGATCGATCCGACAGTTGATAAGCCCGATCCCGTCGTGATCGAAAAACCCGTTGATGATCATGCCGAAGCAGACGATCGCAGCACGCTGACCAACCCGGACACCAAACGCGATCTCGAGATGGCAAAGCCCGATACCGATCTGGCACTGCCCGCTGGCGATGCGATGATCGGGCCGGTGGGAACCGGAGGTGGTGACATCACGATGCCTTTGCCAGACATTGGCCCACCCACCCCGGTTCTTGTCACCGCGCGGATCAATCCGCGATTTGCCGGCGCGCTCCAGCCGACATATCCTCCGGGTTTGATCCGTCAGGAAATTGAAGGTGTCGCAGTGGTTCGCGTGCGTGTCGGAAGCGACGGGCGCGTGAAGGATGTGACACTGATCCGTACCGACCATCCGGACTTTTTTGCTGCAACGCAGCGGCAAGCGCTCAGCAAATGGCGGTTCCTTCCCGCAACCCGCGATGGCACGGCCATCGAAAGCTGGCGTGAAATGACAGTCAGGTTCGAAATTCCGGACTGATACCGAATGTGACGCGGGCCACTGGCGCGAGGCCGATTCCACACTTATTGTAAGATGATGGATTTGCCCCGCCCCAGCCGGCCCGCTGCCGCTTTTGCCGATTTGCGCGCGTTCTTTGCCACGCGCCAAAGGCACCATTGGGTGTTTGCGCTGCTATCACTGGCTGTGCCAGGATATTTCGTCGGAGCGTTGCTGCTCAAGACACGCTATGCGGTTTATAAGCCGCCCGCCGTCATCTTCGTCGAAAAGCTCGACGAAAATCGCACTGAGGCCGAGATCCGGCGCGACAATATCGCCAACACGGCCAAAGTGCGGGCCGAAGAGGCCGAAGTCAACCGGCTCGAGCAAGAGCGTATGCGTCAGTTCAAGGAACTTGGCGAGGCGCTCGACAATGCCGGGTTCTGATCCGCGCTGGATGGGCGCGGCACTGGCGCTTGCCGAACGCGGACGGGGGCGCACGGCACCCAATCCCAATGTTGGTTGCCTGATCGTCAAACGCGGCGAAGTGATCGGGCGCGGCTGGACCCAACCGGGGGGGCGTCCGCACGCCGAAGCGATGGCGCTTGCAGAGGCGGGGGATGAAGCCCGGAACGCAGACGTCTACATCACACTCGAACCCTGCGCGCACAGCAGCGATCGCGGGCCCGATTGCGCAGGCAGTCTGGTGTCCGCTGGGGTGGCACGCGTCTATGTTGCCTTGCCCGATCCCGATCCGCGCACTGCCGGACGGGGCATCGCGCGGCTGAAAGGATCGGGCATCACCTGCCAGACCGGGATTATGGCCAGCGATGCAGCGCGCATTATGGCCGGCTTCCTCACGCGCATGGCACATGCCCGCCCGCATGTGACACTCAAACTGGCAACCTCGCTCGATGGCCGGATTGCCCTGGCAAACGGCGAAAGCCGCTGGATCACCGGGCTCGAAGCGCGTGCGCATTGCCATCTCGAGCGCGCACGTTGCGATCTGGTCGTGGTGGGGCGCGGGACGTTGCAGCAGGACAAACCCCGGCTCGATGTGCGGTTGCCGGGGATTGAAGAGCGCACGCCGCGCCGTGCGGTGCTGACGCATGGCGTCCCGCCGATCGGGTGGGAGGCGTTGCCGAGCGCGTTGGCCATCACGGCGCTGGAAGACGTCAACGATGTTTTCGTCGAAGGGGGATCGGGTGCTGCAGGTGCATTCCTGCGCGCCGATCTGGTCGATCGATTGCTGTTTTACCGAGCCCCGATCGTGATCGGAGACGGGCAAGCCGGGATCGCTGGAATCGGCCTTGCGAAACTCGATGACGCGCACGGCCGCTGGCGGAGCACCGATACGCGCCGCCTTGGCAGCGACAGCCTCGAAGTCTACGAACGCGTCAGACCGGCCAATTCATAAACGCCGGGGAGGCACGCATGTTCACAGGGATAGTCAGTGATTTGGGCACGATCCGAAGCGCCGAACAGCGCGGCGATCTCCGGCTGGTGATCGGCTGTGGCTATGACATGGCGAGCGTCGATCTGGGCGCAAGCATATCGTGTTCGGGATGCTGTCTGACTGTTGTCGACAAAGGGCCAGACTGGTTCGCGGTCGATGCAAGCGCCGAAACGGTATCCAAGACTGCGCAAGGGGCGTGGAGCGCCGGTCGCACACTCAACCTCGAACGCGCGCTCAAGCTGGGCGACGAGCTTGGCGGACATATCGTAACCGGCCATGTCGATGGCATTGGCGCCGTCACGACAATTGCCCCTGAGGGGGATTCGCATCGCGTCACGATCCGTGTGGCCGCCGAACTTGCACCCTATATGGCGCCTAAGGGTTCAGTGACGGTCGATGGTGTCTCATTGACGGTCAACACAGTGGTCGACAATCCTGACGGAAGCGCCGATTTCGGCCTCAACATCATTCCGCACACATGGGCCGTCACCAGCTTCGCGCACGTTGCCGAAGGGCATCAGGTCAACATAGAGATCGATGTCCTCGCGCGATATCTGGCACGAATGCAAGACCGGCTGGGGCGCTAACAATCGGGTTTCTCACATTTTGATGTGATGGACATTACGAAAAACCACATTATGGTGTGATTCGCCTCAAGGGAGCGTGTCATGCCTCAGCCTATCGTCGAAAAACTTCGCAGCCTCGTCATTGACGGCGGCCTTTCGCGCTCCGGCCTTGCCCGCGCTGCCGGCCTCCACGCAAATACATTGCGCGACATCGACCGGCCCGACTGGAACCCGACATCGGACACGTTGCGCAAGCTCGAATCCTATTTGTTTGCGAATGACGACGCGCCTGCGCTGGTGCCAATCGAGGAGATTATCGAAGAAGCGCGCAACGGACGGATGTATATTCTTGTCGATGATGAAGACCGCGAAAATGAAGGCGATCTGATCATTCCCGCACAAATGGCGACGCCCGATGCGATCAATTTCATGGCGACGCACGGTCGCGGGCTGATCTGCCTCACGCTCACACGCGAACGCGTCGATCAATTGGGGCTTGAACTGATGAGCCGCGCCAATGGGACTCGGCATGAAACCGCGTTCACCACCTCGATCGAGGCGCGCGACGGGGTTACGACGGGGATCAGTGCTGCCGACCGTGCGCGCACCGTGTCTGTCGCTATCGATGCCTCTAAAGGTCGCGAGCATATCGTGACGCCGGGGCATGTGTTCCCGCTGATTGCGCGTGATGGCGGCGTGTTGGTGCGTGCCGGGCATACCGAGGCTGGCGTCGATATTTCGCGGCTCGCGGGCCTCAACCCGTCGAGCGTGATTTGCGAGATTATGAAAGACGATGGCACGATGGCGCGGATGGACGATCTTGTCTCGTTCGCGCGGATGCACAATCTGAAGATGGGAACGATCCGCGATCTGATCGCGTATCGCCGCAAGCATGATCATCTCGTCGAAAAGCGGGCCGAAATGCGCTTTTGCAGCCGCTGGGGTGGTGACTGGACTGCGATGACCTTCTTCAACAAGGCGACGGGCGATGAGACGATGGCACTGGTCAAGGGCCATATCGATCCTGGCAAGCCGACGCTTGTCCGGATGCACACGATGTCGATGTTCGTCGATGTGTTCGGCGAAGACCATGAACGTTCGGGGCTGCTGTCCAAATCGATGGAGGCGATTGCCGATGAAGGTGCGGGCGTGATCGTCGTCATCAACAGGCCGATGAATGGTATGGTCAGCCGCTTCATCCAGCTCCGTGCGGAGGGCAAAAGTGCAGGCGCTCCTGAAGTCGAGGAACTGCGCGATTATGGCGGCGGCGCGCAGATTCTGACCGAGCTGGGCGTGCATGACATGATCCTGCTCACCAACACGCACCATACGCTGGTGGGCCTCGAAGGTTATGGCCTGTCGATTGTCGGCGAACGGCCGATACCGGGGACAGGGGGCGAATGACTGCGAGGCTTTTTGCCGCAATGAGGATGCGATCTGCCGAAGATGAAGCGCGCGCGCCTAAATACGCGCATATCGAGCGCGAACGACGCTGGCTGGTCGATGCAAAGCGCATTGCCACGCTCGATCTCCAAAATCCGATCACGATCCATGATCGATACATCATCGATACGCGAATGCGGCTGCGCAGGATGCAAATGGGGGCGGGCGATCCAATCTGGAAACTGACCAAGAAGTATGAGTGCGACGATCCGCGCGCGAGACCCATTGTGACGGCATATCTCGATGCGGCGGAATATCGGACCCTCGCCATTGCGAATGCACGAACAATCACCAAGACCCGCTATCGGTTGGAATCTGGCGATCACGAGTTCAGCATTGACCGGTTTGAAGGCGCATTGGCGGGGCTTTTTCTTGCCGAGATCGAGATTGATGATAGCGAACTATTGCATGCTCTCCCGAACCCGGACTGGGCGGTGCGTGACGTCAGACACGATCCCCGCTACCAAGGTAGCCAACTTGCCGAACGCGGTATCCCGAAGGACTAAATGTGGCCAAATTCCTGATCGTCGAAGCGCGGTTTTACAACCGTCTTAATGACATGCTCATCGCAGGCGCAAAGGCTGCGCTCGAAGAAACGGGGCACAAAGCCGACGTCCTTACCGTCCCCGGCGCGCTTGAAATTCCCGGCGCGATTGCGATGGCAGCTGAAAGCGGCGCTTATGACGGGTTCGTCGCCATCGGCGTCGTCATTCGCGGCGAAACCTATCATTTCGAAATCGTCGCTGGCGAAAGCGCGCGCGGGATCATGGCGCTGACGATGGACGGCATCGCCATCGGCAACGGCATTTTGACCGTCGAGAACGAAGCGCAGGCGCTTGTCCGAGCCGATCCGGCGCAAAAGGACAAGGGCGGCGAAGCGGCAAAGGCAGCGCTGGCATTGCTCGCGCTCAAGGAACGCTTCGGGTGATCGCATTCCTGCGCATTTGGGCGGTGGTCGGCGGGCTGTCACTGATGACGGGTGAGGCGTATCGATCATGGGGCGCAGGGCGTCCGATCCCGTTCTGGATGGACGATATGCTTGCAGGCGCATTTCTGCTGTTCGCGGCATGGGCGATGCGGCGGGCGACATCGGGATCGCTGGCGACAATGGCGGCGGCGTGGGGCTTTGCCTCGGGAATGCTCTATGTCAGCTTTTTCGACAAGCTGTACGATCCGGCGCGTGCCGATCCCGGAAATTTCGCGATCGGCGTGCTGACGGTTCTCGTTGGAATTGCATTTGCGACGGCTGTGATCTGCCTTTTGCTAAGCCTCCGCGAAGCGGCACGGCACCATGCTCGATAAGCCCCCACCTTCGCGGTACCGCATTATCGAGCGCGACAGGCGGCTGGTGACCATAGACACCTGGTCGGGGCAGGAGACGGGCACCACGGCATCGTCCGAAGCGGCATCGCTCGTGGGGCGGTCAATACGGCTTGGCGCGGGGCCGCAGGAAATGGGGCAAGGCCGCGCGATGCTCGGCACGACAGCCGTTCAAGCATCAGCCGCTGCGCCGTCGAACGCACCCTCGAACGCGCCTTCGAACACGCCCTCGAACGCGCCAGCAAAACCTGGGCCTTGGGGTAGCGCGCCCAAACCGCTGGCATCGACCGAACGCCAGACCAAGATCATCGGACTGGTGTTTGCAGGACTTGCCGTTGCAACGGTCTTGATCCTGACCAATCTGTGGCTTCCGGCAATCGTTGTCCTGCTTGTGCCGCAAATCCGCAATCCGGTCTGGGACGCCGTCAAACCTGCTCTTTCACGCTTTCTGGGCGGCAGATAGCCGGTGATCGATTTCGATGCTGCGGCCTTCCTGCGTGACTATTGGCAGAAAAAGCCACTGCTGATCCGTAACCCGTGGGGCGTGTGGCGCAATCCGATCGATCCCGATGAACTGGCAGGCCTTGCGTGCGACGAAGGCGTCGAATCGCGGCTGATCACCAAACGGCACGAGGATCTGACACTCGAACACGGCCCGGTGCCAGAGGAACGGTTCGGCGAATTGGGTGCAGAGCCGTGGACGCTGCTGGTTCAGGCTGTCGATCATCATGTGCCCGATGTCGCAGCGCTGATCAGCGCGTTCCGCTTTATACCCAATTGGCGTGTCGACGATGTCATGGTCAGCTACGCGACCGACGGCGGCGGCGTGGGGGCACATTTCGACAGGTACGATGTATTCCTTGTCCAAGGGCTCGGCAAGCGGCGCTGGCAGATTGGGGCCATGTGCGATGACGATACCGAGCTGCGCGCGCACGACGATCTGCGGCTGCTGGCGCAATTCGAGCCGACCGAGGAATGGATCCTCGAACCGGGCGACATTCTTTATGTGCCGCCGCTGGTCGCGCATCATGGCGTCGCGGTGGGCAATGATTGCATGACTTATTCGATCGGGTTCCGCGCGCCTGCGCAAAGCGAACTGATCGCGCATTGGTGCGAGCATGTTCTGGGTGAAACGGCCGAATCCGAACTGTATCGCGATCCCGATCTGGCGCGACAGCCAAACCCCGGCGAAATTTCGGCCAAGGCGCTGTCGAGCCTCTATGATATGGTCATCGGGAGAATGCTCGACCGCGATGGCTTTGCGCGCTGGTTCGGCGAATATAATTCTACGCCCAAGCCATCGAACATCGACTGGCGGCCCGAGGAGGCGGTCGAGATCGACGCGCTTCGCGATTGGCTGGATGCAGGCGTGCCGCTGTTGCGCAACCCTGCGAGCCGGTTCTCCTTTATCAGGCACTCTGCCAACCGGATCATTTTGTTCGTCGATGGCCAGAGTTTCGACTGCGGCGGTGAGACGTTGATATTTGCCGAGCAGATGTGCGCGAGCGACTGCATCGAGCTGGTCTCAAACGATACACGATCGCCTGAAGTTGAGGACTTGATCCTTGAACTGCTGAACTCCGGCAGCCTTGCGTTCGATCATGATGAGATGCCCGGGCCCCTATAAATCAGCGGGAATTTCGGCATTTCGCCATTCGCCCGGTGCAAGGCCCTCAAGGCTCCACTCGCCGACCCGCCAGCGCACCAGACGCAGCGTCGGCAGGCCGACCGCAGCGGTCATCCGTCGCACCTGCCGGTTCCGGCCTTCGCGGATCGTGAGCGAGAGCCAGCTATCGGGAACGGTCTTGCGAAACCGCACTGGCGGATCGCGCGGCCACAGATCGGGCGGCGCGATGCGATCCACCTCTGCGGCGCGCGTGGGGCCGTCCTTCAGCGTGATGCCCTTGCGCAATTGATCGAGCTGATCGTCGCCCGGATCGCCCTCGACCTGGACGAGATAGGTCTTGGGCATTTTGAACCGCGGGTCGGCGATCCGCGCCTGCAACCGGCCATCGTCGCACAGCAGCAGCAGCCCTTCGCTGTCGAGATCGAGCCGCCCTGCCGGATACACCCCCGGAACATCGATTGCTTCTGACAGCGTGCGACGCCCCGGGGCAGCGGCCTGATCGGTAAACTGCGACATCATACCATAAGGCTTGTTGAACAGGATCAGTCTGGCCACACGCGCCCCGGAGTTTCGCTTGGCGTTCTAAACCGTCTCAAGCACCGGATAATCGGTGTAACCCTCTGCTCCGGGCGCATACCAGGTCTTGTAATTATCAGGCGTCAGCGCGGCACCGCTGTGCAGCCGTTCAACAAGATCGGGGTTCGAGATATACGGCCGCCCGAAACTGATCGCGTCTGCCAGCCCGCTTTCGACATCTTCAGCGGCAGTTTCAGCAGTATATTCCTGATTGAGCACCAGCGGGTTGGTGAACACCTTGCGGATCTCGGGCGAAACACGCGGCACGTCGCTGGTACCGAAGCTGCCGAACGTCTTTTGTTCGCGCAGTTCGAGGAACGAAATGCCGATCCGATGAAGCTCGGCAGCCGCCGCCGTGAACAGCGCCACCGGGTTTGAATCGTCGGCACCTTGCGTCTCGCCATTGGGCGACAGGCGGACGCTGGTGCGATCAGCCCCCACTTCACCGCAGACAGCGGTTACGATTTCGGAGAGCAGCCGGATGCGGTTGGCGATGCTGCCGCCATAATCATCGTCGCGGAAATTGGAATTGTCGCGCAGGAACTGGTCGATCAGATAGCCATTCGCCGAATGGATCTGCACGCCATCGAAGCCTGCCGCCATCGCATTTTTCGCAGCGTGAACATAATCGCCAACGACGCGCGGCATCTCATCGAGCCGCAGTGCGCGCGATTCGGTATAGGGTTTCTTGCCAGTCGCGGTGTGCGCGTCGCCGGGGGCTGTCGTTGCCGAAGACGATACCGGCTGCGCGCCGCCAAGAAAATCAGGGTGGAC
>JANOQL010000198.1:0-11335 GCA_031414835.1 Sphingomonadales bacterium
TGCCAACACCCAGACGGTTTACGCGGCCAATGCGCGGCTTTCGGTCGGCAATACCGATGATGGCATCGCGTTCGGGAACGTAAGGACCGTTACCAGCGTCGGCGAATTTTCGCACCGTTACACCCCGCCGCCTGCCGATACGGCACCGCCTGCCATCGTCAAGATCGTCGATCTTGTGCCACCTGGGGTCACGACGCATGTGGCCACATTCGATAGCAGCTTCACAGGATCGGCAGGGCAGGACCGCATCAAGATCGACATCGATGCCAGAACGGGCCTTACGAAAATCGCCGCGTTCGGTGCCGACGATCTTGTCCTGTTGTCAAAAGCGCTGCGCGATTCGAACAATGATAATATCGTAGGCGTGGGCAGCAATGCCCGGTTCAACGAAGCCGATGGCGATTCGCTGGCCATCGCGGGGGTAAAATCATTGCGTTACCTGGGGATTGTTGATGGTGCCCACGCCTATGCCGATCTCGCCGACCGGCCCAAGGGAGCGATTGAAGGCACCAGTGCCAGCAATATCTTCAAAGCCGATGCCACAGGAGCACAGGCCGATACATTCTTCTTCGACACCGCGCTCGATATAGGATTGGGCCGCGACCGGATCTCCAGCTTTGCTGCGTCGGACCGGATCGTCGTCACCGAAAGACTGGTTGCCGATGCCGACGGGGTGGTGCGGGCTGGCAGCGATGGCTTCGCGCTCAATGCCGATGTGGCGGGCAGCACCGATTCGCTTTCGATCACCGATCTGTCGGGGCAGAGCGTTTCGGCACTGGCGCTTGTGGGTCAGCAAACGACCGCCGGGATCGTCTTTTACACCTACGCTGCCGTGGCAGGAGCCTATCTGATCTGAAGACGCCAGCCGGGGCTGGCCATCATGACGCCAGACGGCTAGTTTGGGCTTTCCAAGGGAGGCCAGAATGAACGAAACGTCGTGGCGGCGCAGATTTGCGGCGGTAATAATGGTGCTAGGGTTGGCCGCGTGCACACCAAAGGTGCCGCTGGTCGATGCAGGTGCGTTGCCGCCCGTCGAAGCTGCGTATCGGCTTGGCGTCAATGACAAGGTGCGGATCAGCGTGTTCGGCGAAGATCGCCTGACGGGCGATTATGCCATCGCTGGTGATGGCACTCTGGCATTTCCGCTGATCGGTTCGGTCAAGGCCGACGGATTGACGAGCGATGAGCTTGGCGCGGCGCTGTCCGCGGCGCTTGCCAACGGGTTCCTCAATGCGCCGCGCATCGCCGTTCAAGTCACATCGTTCCGGCCCTTTTTCATCTTCGGCGAAGTCGAGCGCCCCGGACGCTATCCAACTGCCGAAGGCACGACGATTTCGCGCGCGATCTCAACGGCGGGTGGATATACCTACCGGGCAAACAGGGTCGAAGTGTTCGTTCAGCCGCCCGGCAAAACCGGCGAAGTGCGCATTCTGGTCCGCCCCGATTTTCCGATCCGCCCCGGCGACGTGATCCGCGTCGGCGAACGCTATTTCTAGACGCTGGCCAATGTTGTCATGACCGTGTCTGCACGCCTGCCCGGCTGGCTGAAGCTGGCGATTGTGTTCGGCGCGGCCACGCCAGCTTTTGGACAATCGTCGGCAGATGAGGCGGCGGCGGGAGCGTCAGGCACGCCACCTGCCGAAGCGCAGCCCGAAATCGCTGACGATGCCGCCCCCAAATCCGCCGAGGATGTCGAACGCTATGATCGCGGCATTGCGGCGGTCGAAGCGGCAATTCTGCGGATGGATTCGGCCGAACCCGGTGACAGGGTGCCATCACGCGCGCGGTTTGCCACACTGCCGGGGCTCGACACCGTACAAAGTCGTGAACGGCCCGAATATGATCCGATTGGCAAACGCGCTGGCGGATTGACGCTCTATCCTCAGGTGACCGCTGCCGGTTACCTCGATCTCAACGTGTTCCGGTCTTCAGATAACGCTCGCTCCGATGTGGCGCTGGCCCCTGAAGCGAAGCTGGCGGGCGTGACCAATTGGTCGCGGCACGAAATTGCGTTCGACCTGTCGGTGCAGAATCGCACCTATGCCCGGTTTTCAAGCGAGGATGCGACCACCGGACGGGCGTTTGCCACGGCACGGATCGATGTTCAGGGTCGCAGCCGGATCGATCTTGAAGCTGAATTGAGCCACGGCATTGTCGAACGCGGTGCAGTCGGAGAGGTGCTGACCACGCGAGAGCCGGTGCGGTTCGACAGGCAGCGTGCGCGGATCGACATGCTCTACAGGCCGGGCCCAGTCAGCTTTGCGGTGCGTGGCGAAATCAACGATACCGATTTCGAAGATGCCCGATCACCAGCTGGCACGCCGATCGACCAGGATTTCCGCAGCGTCCGCCGGACGATGTTTGGCGGCGAAATTGCCTATAGTCCGGCGCCACTCAATGCAGTGTTTGTCTCAGCCGAACAGGAACACCGCCGGTTTTCGGCTCCCAATGCGATCCTCGACCGTGACGCCGACGGGCTTGAAATCCTTGCCGGGGTGCGCGGTGGTCTTTCACCGGTGATCCGCGGAGAGATTGCGCTCGGATATCGCAACGAGGATTATCGCGATCCGGCAGTGCGCGATTTCGGGCTGTTGGCGTACCGCGCAACGGTTGAATGGCTGGTCACCGAACTATCGACTGTGACTTTCGCTGCGCGCCGGGACATCGGCAATCCAGCGAGCGTGACATCGCCTGCCTTTGTGTCGAGCCGTTACAGCATCCGGCTCGACAATGAGTTTCGCCGCAATTTGCTGCTGCTGGCGCAGGCCGAGGTCGAGCAATCCGATTTTCGCGGGATCGCGACCGACGCTGACCGTGAAGACCGGACGCTCAAATTCACCGCTGGCGCGGATTGGGCACTCGGGCCGAGTTATCTGATGACGGTTCGGGCGCTGTTCACTGACCGCACCAGCAACCAACCGGCCCCGCTCGCGCGCGAATTTACCGATTTCCGTCTCATGCTCGGGCTGACATACCGGTTCTAACCGACCGGTTTGGTAACCTAAAATGCGTTGCGGTGAATCAGAACGGCGACGGTCGCGAGGAGGATCCGGAATTCGCGCCCCAGCGTCCAGCTGTTGAGGTATTCGAGATCGGCATCGAGCCGTTGTGTCAAATCGCTGCGCAATTCGGTCGCGCCGCGAAAACCGCGAACCTGTGCCAATCCCGTGATCCCCGGCTTCAGCGCGTGACGTTCCCAATATTTCTGATCGATTTCCCAGAACAGTTGATCGCCAGCAAGTGACCCCAACGCGTGCGGACGCGGCCCGACAAGGCTCATGTCGCCGATCAGCACGTTGAACAATTGTGGCAATTCGTCGATGCTTGTGGCGCGGATCAGCCGCCCGACCTGTGTGATCCGATCATCGCCACGCGCGGTAGACAGATCGCCATTCTGGTCGCAACGGTCATCGCGCATCGAGCGGAATTTGAAGATGTCGAACAACTGATTGTTACGACCGACGCGCTTTTGCCGGAACAGCACCGGACCCGGAGTTTCGATCTTGATTGCCGCTGCGATGATGAGCAGCAGCGGAGACAGCAAGATGATCGCCGGCACAGTCACCGCAAGATCAAGCGTCCGTTTCTTGATGCGGTTGGTGGTGCTCAATTTGCCGCGTGACACGATATGTGTGCTGTGCCCTGCGATCGCGCCGACCCCCACCACGGGCAGCCGATCGAATTCGGGCATCACGATTTCGCTCGTTGCCGAACAGGTCAGCAGCAATTGCGCCCATAATTCACGTCGCCCCGGTGAACAGGCCACGATCACGCGATCGAACGACTTGGTCAGTTGCCCGAAACGTCGCGGCATGACGGGATCGCTCAAATCAGGACGGATGCCGATGACCCGCATGTGGAGGACGTTTTCAATGCCATCGCAATCGATCTCAAGATCGTCGATGATCAGCAATTCGTTCAATGGCCCGCCCTGCAACCGGGGCGCCGCAGTATGCGCGATCAGCCAGCGGTTGGCGATCAGCAGGATTGCAGACAGCGCAAGACCCGTGGCGGCTTCGGCGCGCGGCACGCGATGGCTGGCCTCGAGTGCATAGGTCACGCAGATGACGGCGCAAACCGCGAAGAACAGCGCCAGCAGAGCACTTTGTGCATTCTGCTTCGGACTGCTGATCGCGGTGCTGCTATACACCCCGTTATTGAGGGCAAATCCGATAAAGGGAACGAGCATCATCAGGACAAGCTGGGTGCTGCCGATGGCCCCGGCCTGAAATCCCCAAAATGCAGCAGACAAAACAAATGCCATGCCGATGGCCAAAATGTCGAAGAGAAATAACTGAGCGTAAAGAAGAACGCGGCTCGCCTGTTTCGAACGAACCTCTGGGATGAAGGCGTGCTTGGCCAGTGGCAGGTTCATAAGACACCTTGTTCGCAGGAACCGTGTCTCGGCTACCCGGTTGTCGTGTCTTTCGATAGAGAAAAAGCGTTCATGATGCAACGCAACATGATTAACGGGCAAGCGTCACAATCGCTCGTTTGGCCGCATTGGGTCTTCTGTCAGTTGCCGCAAACCAGCGCGACCGCGTCGACTACGCGAAAAATGCCGCAATCATTACGCCGACGCCCGCTACAGCCCCGCCAAGGCATAATATGCCCGCAATCGCAGAAGTGCGCGCTAGCAGCGCCTCAAGGCTGCCATCGGCCAACGTGCCAATGGCCCAAGGTGTCGATATTTCACTCTCAGGAACGATGCGACCGCGCATCGTCTGTTCGCTGAGATAAGCTCCCGTATCCATACGACCACTCTCCTAATTTCGTCGCATTTTTGCGCTCTTTCATCGCAGACTATATCCAAACGTCATGCGAACGCAATATGCATGGTTAACCAAAACTTACCGTTCATCGCATCAATGCGACGAGCAGATTTCATGCCATCCTCAGTGCGCGCGGCAGACTTAACGTCGTGCCGTTGAGTGTGGTTACCGGCTCGTAAGGATTTCGCATTGATGGCGGGAATCCCGGTCGTCTGCGACAAAAGCCGGTTGTTTTGTCTTGCCGCGCGTCTAGGGAAGTCGTGACGATATGCGGACGGGACGAAAATGAAGGCGCAAGCAGGTGAAACCGAACTGCGCAATGCCGTGGGCGAAGCGCGCGGGGCCATCGTCATCATCGCCGTTTTGAGCGGTGCGGTGAACGTGCTCATGCTCGGCAGTTCGTTATACATGATGCTGGTTTATGATTCGGTGCTGCCCAGCCGGAGCTTGCCGACGCTTGCTGGTCTGTTTGTGATGATTGTGGCGATTTTCGGGTTTCAGGCGCTGTTCGACGTGTTCCGCACGCGGCTGCTCGGCGATGTGGGGGCAGCATTCGATGCCCGGCTCGCGCCGCGCGTCAATCAGGTGGTGTTTCGCGCGTCGCACCGCGGCCTGACCGACGATAGCACCGCGATGACGCCCTATCGCGATCTGGAATCGATGCGCAGTTTCCTGTCGAGCCCTGCACCCGGCGCCTTTATGGATATGCCGTGGATACTGGTGTTTGTGGCCGTGCTGGCCATGCTCCATATCTGGCTTGCCGTGGCCACGTTGATCGGCGCGGCTGTCATGATTTTCCTGACATGGCTGACACAGCGGGCCAGCGGCCAGCCAACCGAAGACATTGCGCGGCTGTCTGGCCGTCGCACTGCCGTGGCCGAAGAAACCCGCCGCCACGCCGAAACATTGAGCGCGCTCGGAATGGAAGGGCGGTATCGCGATCGCTGGCTGCGGGTGAATACCGATTATAGCTGGGCACAGCACACGCTTGTTGAAGGGACCGCAGGACTTGGCGGCTTTGCCCGCGTTTTCCGGATGCTGTTGCAATCTGTTGTGCTGACAGTCGGTGCATTGCTGGTCATCGAAGGGCAGGCGACAGGCGGCGTCATTTTCGCCAGTGCCATACTGTCGGCACGTGCGCTCGCCCCTATCGACCAGCTGATCGGATCGTGGCGCGCGTTTGCGGCCGCACGCAGCGCCTGGGCACGGTTGCAGGCAGTGCTGACCCGGATTAAACCCGATCCTGAAACCTCGGTCGTGCTGCCGCGGCCCAAATCGTCGCTCATGGTCAGCGATCTGGTCGTTGTGCCGCCAGGAACGCAGCGCATTGCCGCGCGCAATGTCAGATTCCACCTCAATGCAGGAGACGCGCTCGGCATCGTCGGGATGAGTGCGTCGGGCAAATCGTCGGTCGTCCGCGCGATCGTGAACGCGTGGCCGATCCACGCCGGATCGGTGCGGCTCGACGGGGCAACGCTCGATCAATATGATTCCGAACAGCTTGGCGGCTATATCGGGTATTTGCCGCAAAGCGTCGAATTGCTCAACGGGTCGGTCGCGCAGAACATTGCCCGATTCGATCCTGCTGCCTCATCGCAAGATATTGTGGCCGCTGCACAGGTTGCTGGCGTCCATGATATGATCGTCCAGCTTCCTGAAGGCTATGACACACAGGTCGGCGTCGATGGTGCGCGGCTTTCGGCAGGGCAGCGGCAGCGGGTGGCGCTGGCGCGGGCGCTGTTCGGCGATCCGTTCCTCGTCGTGCTCGATGAACCCAATTCCAACCTCGATACAATCGGTGAAGATGCGCTCGATGCCGCTGTCAGCAGCGTGCGCGATCGCGGTGGCCTCGCGATCGTCGTCGCGCATCGCCCTTCGGCGCTGAATCGCTGCAACCTGATCCTGATGATGCGCGACGGCACCGCGCAGGCGTTTGGGCCGAAGGATGAAATCCTGAAGCGGATCAGTGATGCCGAAGCCCAGTTTGCGCGAAACAAGGCTGGCGAAGCGCTGGCCGATGCCACACAGGCGGCTGTATCATGAGTTTGGTTCCTTCGCTTTACGTCGAAGACGGTGATCGTCCGCCCTACGACCCACAGACGTCGATTCGGCGGTTGAGCCGCTATGCGATCATTGCGCTTGCGGTGTTCTTCATCATCCTCCTTGGCGCGGCAGCAGTGGTGCCAATCGGCGGCGCGGTGATCGGGCAGGGGCAGGTCGGCGTCGAATCGCGGATCAAGCGGATTGCTCATCCGGCAGGCGGCGTGATCACCGAAGTGGCCGCGCGTGACGGGATGCGGGTCAAGCGGGGGCAAGTGCTGATCCGGCTCGACGATACCGTAACAGGCACCAGTGCCGATTTGTTTGCACGCACCGTCGATCAATTGCTGGCACAGCGCGCGCGGCTGATGGCCGAACAGGCTGGGCTCGCCGCAATGCCCGCTCCGCCCGAACTCGCGCAGCGCAACGATGAAACTGCCCGTTCAGCGATTGCCGCCGAGCGCAGGCTGATGGCACTGCGCCGAAACGAGCGCGCATCGCTGCGCACCCAGCTCAACGAACGGATCGTCCAGCTCAATCGCCAGATCGACGGATTTCAGTCGCAAATTGCCGCGCTCCGCCAGCAGCGCACCCTGATCGAACCTGAACTTGCTGGCGTTCGCGAGCTATGGGATCGCAATCTCGTCACCATCGCACGCAAGAACCAGCTTGAACGCACGGCGGTCGATCTCGAAGGATCGGTCGGATCGATCGAGGCGCAGATCAGCCAGACCAACGCCCGCATTTCCGAAACCCGCGAACAGATCCTCGCCGTCGATCAGACCGCACGGTCGCAAGCAGGCGCAGAGCTTGCCGCCGTTAACACCGCATTAAACGACCAGACAACGCGCAGTGTGGCGGCGGGCGATCAGTTCGAACGCAGCGTGATTCGCGCGCCATATGATGGCGTGGTCGATAAGCTGGCCTTCACCACCGTCGGCGATGTGATCCAGCCTGCCGAAACGATCATGGAAATCGTCCCCGATGCCGACCGGTTGGTGGTCGAAGCCGCAATTGTGCCTTCCGATATCGATCGCATCGTGGTGGGCCAGCAGACCCGGATCATGTTCACCGCGTTCAGCGCGCAGACAACGCCGCAAATCGATGGCAAGGTGAGCTTTGTCGCCGCCGAACGCACCACCGATGAAAAATCGGGCGCGGGCTATTACCGGGTCCGGATTGCCATCGATGGAGCGGCGTTGAAACGCGAACGCCTGCAACTCAAACCCGGGATGCCGGCAGACGTTTTCATCTCGACCGGATCGCGATCGATGTTATCCTACGTCACCAAGCCGATCCGCGATCAACTTGCACGAGCATTCAGGGACTAGGCGCGACCTGCGCCGCTGGGGGGAATAAAATGGTTCGGCTGATCGGTTGCAGCGCAATTGCCTTGATGGCCAGTCCAGGTGTCGCGCAAGAGACGACGGCAGATGGCGTGCGGATTGACTCGGCGCAGGTGGCTGTCGAGGCCAATCGCACCGCGCTACCCGCGATCACATCGCTGCGCGATGCGATTGCGACTGCCTATAATACCAATCCGACATTGCTATCCGAACGGGCGTTGGCGCGGGCATCCGATTATCGATTGGCGCAGGCGCGATCGCTTTATGGGCCCACGCTCGATGTCATCGCTGCGTACGGCTACACCAACGACCGGATCGAACTGCCGCTGCAACCATCTGTTACCCAGCGCGGGTTTGCAGGAACGGCATCGCTGGTGCTGCGTCAGCCGCTGTTTGCATCAGGGGCGTTGCGGGCGGGCGAACAAAGCGCGCAGGGCGGGATCGATTTTGCCCGGCAGCGCATTCGCCTCGTCGAATCGCAGACGCTGTTCGAAGTTATCTCAAGCTATGTCGCGGTGCGGCGCGAAGCGGCGCTGCTCGATATTGCGCAAGGCAATCTGACATTGCTGTCGAAGCAATTGCGCGACAATCAGGCGCGGTTCGAATTTCGCGACATCACCCAGACAGACCTCGATCAGATCCGCACCCGTGTCAGCATCGGGTTATCGACGGTCGATACGGCACGTGGTGCGCTCGGCATTTCGCGCGGGCGGTTCGTCCAGTCGGTAGGCGCTGCGGCCGGAGACCTTTCGCCAATGGCGCCGCTGCCGCCGCTGCCGCCTAGCCTCGAACAGGCGTATGAGCTTTCGGATCGCCAGAATGCGCTTGTTCAGGCCGCGCGTGCGCGCGAACGGATTTCGCGCTCTCAAGTGCGCGCAGCCGAAGCCGAGCTGGGGCCGAAGGTCGATCTTGAAGGCCGTGCGCAGGTGGCGCCAGTCGTGCCGTATAATAACGATCTCAACACCCGGCAGCTGCGCGGACAAGTGACCTTTACCATGCCGCTGTATGATTCGGGGTTCCGCACCGCACGGGTTCGCGAAGCCAAGGCGGCGAACGATTCGGATATGCGTCTGATCGATCAATCAGCGCGTGAGGCGCGGCAGAACGTCAAACAGAATTGGGAAACGCTGGCCTCGACACGCGCGTCGCTGGTCAACCTCAAGGACGCGGTCGATGCGGCGCAAGGCGCTTATGACGGCGCGGCGATCCAGGAACGCAACGGCGCGCGCACCACGCTCGACGTTCTCGATCTGGCGCGCGATTTGCTCGATGCACGCAGCCGTCTCGTTTCGGCGCAGGCCGCCGAATATCTGGCGCGCGCAGGCCTGTTGTCATCTACCGGACAGCTCGAAGGGCCGTTGCTGTTCGATTCGATTGATCGCAACGATCCGGCAGTCCATCTGGCCGATGCACGCAACGATGGCGATACCCCGCCGCTGACGCAGATCGTCCGCGCCCTCGACGGTCTGGTCGTCCGTGAACTGCTCGATCTGCCATCGCAAGATTCAGGGCTTGGAACAATCGAACCGGGCCTGCCGCCCGTTGCGGCACCTGCCCCTGCACCTTAGATCGGGCTGACGATCAACGGCATTCCACCGCGCGGACGCAGCGTGACGCTGCCAACCGGATCGGGGCGGAAGCCCGGCGCAATCGAAAACCGCCTCACCGACAGCCAGTGCGCCAGAATCACCAGCGCCTCAACGATGGCAAAGCGCGCACCGACGCAGACACGCGGGCCTGCGCCAAAGGGCAAATATTGGAACCGATGAAGCTTCGCCTTTGCTGCGCCCATGAAGCGCGTGTGATCGAACGCGTCGGCATTGGTCCAGAGCTGGCGGTGGCGGTGGATGACCCACGGCCAGATCGAGATCAAATCGCCCTTACCGACGGGATTGCCGCCGAGCGAATCCGGACCGACGGCTTCCCGATCAAAGCGCGGCGCAGGCGGATAAAGCCGCATTGATTCGTCGAGGATCGCGCGGAGCAGTGGCACGCGGTCAGCCAGCGTTGCAACATCGCCATTCAGTGCAGCCACCGCTTCTTCGCGCGCCTGCTCTTGCAAGGCGGGCTGCGCCGCAAGCAGATAGCTGGTCCACGCCAATGCATTGGCGGTCGTTTCATGCCCCGCGACATAGAATGTGATCGCGTTATCGACAGCCAGCGCTTCGGCCTCATCTGCCGGAAATTGCGCATGTAGCGCGCGGATCAGCCCGCCGAAGAAATCATCGGCCCCGCCGCTGGGGCCGCGTTCGCGAACGACGGCGGTCAGCGTATCGCGGAGATACTGCCGCCCGGCGCGCGCACGTCGCATCGTCGGGCTGATGTCCCAGTCAGCGATTCCGAGCATCGCGGTGACCCGCGCCTGCCCGCCTGCGACCACAAGACTGTCGATATGCCCGCTCGCGGCGCGTGTGGTCAGCCGCGCGTCACCTGAGAACAAGGTGTTGGCGATAATCGCCATCGTCGCATCGGTCGCGGCCTTTGCCATATCGATCCGCGCAGATGTCGCGGGCCATTGCGCAGCCAAGTCGACTGCAACTGCCGCAATCGGCTCGGCCATCTTGCCGACGGCCCCCGGCGCAAAGGTCGGGGCCACGATCTTGCGCTGCTTGCGCCAATCCTCGCCTTCGGATGACAGCAATCCATTACCGATCAGAGGAGAAAGCAGCCGCTGCGCAATGCCGGGACGAACCCAATTCTCTTTGTTGTCGAGCATAACATGCCCGATCATGTCAGGATCGAAGGCGAGGTGGACGGTGAAGCCCATTACCTCGCGGCGGCGATACAGGATGTCGAATGCCTCGTCGGGCCAGCCGTAGAGCGTATTGCGCAACCGTTCGCCGAAAAAGCCGCGCCAGGTCGGGCTCCAGCGCGGGAGGCGCGGCGGTTGGGCGGGAATAAAGCGTGCAGCACTGGCCATGCGGAGCCCCGTATCAGGAAAACCCGAGCCGTGCAGCGGTTTCGATGAGTTCGGCCTCGCGTTTGGGGAAAGCGCCCTTCGCCACGTCAGCATAGGCGGCCAGCATATCGGGGCCCGCCTTGTCGGGCGATCCGGTCGCAAACGGCGGCGCGGGATCATATTCGAGCCCGAGCGTCAGCATCTTTGCGACATCATCGCCCGCGATGTGCGCAATCAGGGTCAAGGCAAAATCGATCCCCGCCGTCACCCCACCGCCA
>JANOQL010000199.1:0-2580 GCA_031414835.1 Sphingomonadales bacterium
CGGCCCGTTGGGATGAAGGTAGCGTTGGACAATATTTTCATGGTTGATACACAACACGCCGCGGCTGTTGCTGGTCGGATCGGGCGTTGTGCCAGTGGCGGCAAGTCCGAAATAGTACATTCCGTCGTGCTGATCGCCGGACCGGTTGCCGATGTTTGTGTCGGTGCCGTTGTTGGCAAAGGCTGGCGTCGCAGCATTGATCGGATCGCCGAACCGATAAAGGATTGTGACCTGATATCCTGCGGGGACAGTCACTACATCATTGAGGTTTTTCGCAACCGCGCTGAAGCCGATCTTGCCGGGTTCGACCATGACAGTCACATCGGTAGACACCGGCTGATTGCGATTTCCCGTGCCGCCGATGCGGAAGCCAAGCGGAGTCGCTGCCGAAACGCTCGGCGCCAGAAAGCTGGCGTTGGGGGTCGATGCGTTTTCGAGACTGACCGGCGGGCCGCTGGTCTGCGACCATTGGAGATTGGTCAGCGGGTCGCCGGCAACCGTCGCTGCCAGTTGAAAAACCGCCCCCGAACTGGTCTGGCCACCCGGGGAAGTCACGGTCGTGTTAGGCGTCCCCGGCCCATCATCTCCGCCGCATCCGCCAAGGAAGCCTGCCATTGACACTGCCGAGGCCAGTCCGGCGCTGCGCGTGATCATCGCGCGACGTGAATAGCGGGCCTCGACAATCGATTCGAGTGTCGGATTACAGGTGGGATTTACGTCGATATCCCCATCGGTGTAAAAAGTCGGGTCGAGGTCGGCCATGTGTAATGCTCCCAGGCGAGTCGCAGTTTCGACTGGGGCTGCACTGACAAATCTGTGTGAAACGCAGGCGTCAGTTCAGCGACATTTTCATGTCAGATGCGTGTCGATTGGGGGGCAAATAACGTGGGCCCGTGTTGGATCGGCGGCGAATGCTGTGGATCAGATGCGATCGGCAAATAGCAAGCGCCCTGGCCCCAATCGGCCCATCACCTCAAGAAGAGCAGTTTCCGGAACAGCGAAGCACCCTTCGCTGCGCCCGAGTTTGCCCCAATGGCCGATCATATCGGGATTGGCGTACCATGCCCCGTGGAGAACGATGGCCCGATCTTCAGCAAGATTGTTGTCGGGGTCGAGCCCCCAGAGTCGCATCGAGGTGCCGTATTTGCCCTGATACCACGTCCGCGTGAGATAGGCCCCGCGAGACGTAGCGAGCGAACCTTGCGCGTTGGAAAACGTCTTGAGCCAGCCATCGTGTTCGGGATCTGACCCCCTGCCGTGCGCGACCAAGAAGGACGATACGGTGCCACCCACCATATCGAGAATGAAGAAGCGGGGATCGCGCGAAGGGCGTGAGAAATCGGCAATTCCGACTTTGTCTTTGAGCCAGACTCGGCTGCCGCTGCGATCAAGCTCTCGGCGCGCGCGGGCAAATAGGCTGGAGTGATCTGCAGATGCGATTGCACTGGAAGGAAGCGCAGCAATTGCGCCCGTTCCCAAGACGGATTTAATAAAGCCCCTGCGATCAAACGCCATGATGTTGGGTTAGAGCCTTAAGCGAGCCGGTGCGAGCCAAAGGCGGTCAGTGGGCCGCAGCTTGCGCCAAAGCGTTGAGAAATGACGCTCAATTGCGTATGAGACGATGATGAAAGCCCGTATTTATCACAATCCAGCCTGTGGCACGTCGCGTAAAGTGCTCGAAATCCTGAAGGGGCAGCCAGGGATCAGCCTCGAAATCGTCGAGTATCTTAAAACGCCACCCGATCGAGTGACGCTGGCTGGACTATATGCGCGCGCCGGGATTCGACCGTGCGATGGCCTACGGACGCGCAACACAGATGCCGAAGTGCGCGGATTGACACATGCCGATGATGCCACCGTTCTTGACGCAATGACGGCCGAACCGGTGCTGATCGAACGACCACTTGTCGAAACCGAAAAGGGAGTGAGATTGTGCCGCCCGCCCGAGCGCGTCCACGAAATCCTATAGGCTACCGATTCTAGCTGCCAGTCTGCAAGAACCAGCGTTGACTGCCCTCGATCCCGATAGCGGTCAGTTTACCGCTCATGAAAGCACCTGTGTCGATGCCGATGCGGTTGGGCTGATCGTCAACCTCTTCGGTAATCGAATGGCCGTGGATCACCATCTTGTCATGCGTGCCTTGATACCGCGTAAAATCGCCGCGGATCCAGCGCAGGTCGCTAACCTCTTGATCCTCGATCGGCACGCCGGGCCTGATCCCAGCATGTACGAACAGATAATCGCCTGCGACGATCCAGTCACGAAAACTGCGAAGAAATTCGATGTGGCTGCGCGGAATGGCGCGCCTGATAATCTCAACCAGATCGCCAAGTGACGCATCGTCATAAATATCGGGATCGACGCCGTAGCTCAACATCGTCTCTCGACCGCCATTCCGGTTGAATACGCCCGCCGCACGCGGATCGCCTTCCCATGCGCGCATGAGCAGTTCTTCGTGATTGCCGAAAATGAACTGCACCGCATCGCTTGCGGCACCGAGTGCCATCAGCCTGTCGATGACACCTGCGGAATTGTCGCCGCGATCGGCCAGATCGCCAAGAAAAATAATCTGCGTGGTT
>JANOQL010000200.1:0-4277 GCA_031414835.1 Sphingomonadales bacterium
ACCCGGAGAGACAATATTCGCGCGAAGGCCTTGCGGCCCATATTGATTGGCAACGCAGCGAATAAGCGCTTCGGAACCTGCTTTTGTGCCAATATAGGCTGCATGGTCGAAAATCGGCACGCGGGTGGTTGCCGATGACACCTGAATAACCGAGCCACCGGTCGACATCGTCCGCACGCACGCGGCAAGCAGATGGTGCACGCCGTTGAACTGAAGAGCGACCATGCGGTCAAGGTCGCCTTCGGTCACGTCGAGCAGCGGCTTCATCAACCCCCAACCGGTCGCATTGATTGCAATATCGACTTTGCCATGTTCCGCCACCACGCTGTCGAACAATGCATCGACTTCGGCTTTCGACGCGATATCGCACAAGTTCCATTCGGCGCCGCTGTCCTCAGCGAAGGCAACCAACGGCGCTTCCTGCCGCCCGGTCGCGACCACCGCCGCCCCTTCGGCCAATAGCGCCCGCGCAATCGCCTGCCCCATATTGCCCGCACCGCCCGCGCCCATGACGATAGCGGTTTTGCCAGTAAGACTGCCCATATCAGTTCTCCTAGTCGGTGAGGACTATGCGGTTAGGAAAGTTGCAGTCGCGATGCCATCGGGGCCATACACTGGCTCAACCAGATCGCAGCGATACTTGCGGGTAACGGCATTGAGGATCGAATAGCCGCCAAGATGCCCGAGCATTCCCTTGTAAGCGTCGCTTTCAAGATGCGCCTGAAGCTCCTCGGCACTGTCCCATTCCTCGAACACATGGACGCGCCCTGGAAGATGCGGGTCGGCACTCCACGCATAGTGGCGGCATCCCGCTTCGGCGAGCGCCATATCGATCAATGCCTTGGCGCCTTCCAGCGCAGCGGCGCGATTCTCGGGCGGGAAATCGACTTCGCCCGCGATTACAATTGTCATCCCCTACCCCTTCAACCCAAAGACTTTAACATCGCGTAGTGCCGCTCGGCAAAGCGCCAGCCGTCTGCAGCGCGCACATAGACATCGTCATAGCGGCCGACTGGCCTGCTGATACTGCCATCAGGCATTTCAAGCACCTCATGCGTCCAGACGCGGCCAGTCGCACGATCGCCATCGACAGAGATTACCCCCGGCTGCGCGAAAAACGCCACGAAGGCAAACCCCGCCATTGCCTGCGTCCACAGCGCAACGATCGCCTCGCGCCCGACCACTTCCTGTCCCATCAGGAACCAGCGGCTATCCTCGGCCCAGCACGCGCCCCAATCGACCGAATCCCTGCGAAACACCGCGTCTGAATAGGCATCGATCAGCGCGCGGATAGCTGCGTCGTCAGCGACGCTCATGCCGATTTCGGCAAGCTGCCGTCGATATATTTGTCGAGCGTGGTGTGGAAATGGCGCACCCGGCTGTCCTGATAATGGCCAAGCTCCATGACCTTGTTCGCGGAGGCCCTCATGCCGCTCTGCACATAGGGCAGGTTGGCCATATCCTGATCGAACACATTGGCGAGCGCCCCACCAATCAAATGCGACGCCGCCGTGAAGGGCTGATCCTCGGGGATCAAGAACATTGGCGCGCTTTTGGGCGGCTTTTCACCCTTCGGCGTCCGCATCAGGATGCGGACCTCCATCAGGCAGTGATCGGCATCGCCCCACGGCCGCCAGCGATAAACGATGTTTGGCACGAACCCGCCCCATGGCGCCCAGTTGGGGAAGATATTGTAAGTGAAATTATCGAGCATCTCGCTGTCCGACGCGTCGTCATAATCATGCCCGTTGGCTGCCGCGTAGGAATCGCGGCTCGCCTGTGCCAGCACCTTGCGCGCGAGCCACGGATCGTCGGCATCGAAGCCCGACATTGCGGTATCGACATCGGCAGTTGTCCGTCGCGATCGCGCATCGGCATCCTTGCCGCCAAGAAAGTCGGCGAGCGACGACATCACATATTTCTGATCCTTGCCTTTCAGATGCGGAGACAAGGCGGCGGACGGCGTAATCGCGCGGTTCATGTGATCGCCATAGAGATCGTATCGCGTGTTCGCATCGCCGGTGAAGCCGAGGATCTGCGGGTGGGTGACGATCGAATGCCACGCCTCCATGAACGCTTCGGCAACCGCCTTCCAGTTCGCCGGGATCACCCGCCCGATCCATACGCCGGTGTGGCATTCGTCCAATCGCCAGCGATCATAATGTTCGACCCCCGGCCCCACCCAGTCGCGGAAGGGCGGCAGGTCATGATTCTCAGTCACGAGCACGAACCCCTGCCAGCGCTCGACCTTGAGTTCGGGCAGCGAGAGATCCTTGCCCTTCAGATGCTGGAAATCCCATTCGCACGGCACTTCCTTCAGGCTGCCGTCATTGTTCCAGGTGAAGCCGTGAAACGGGCAACGCAGGTTGATTGCGCGGCCGCTTTCCAGTCGCAACTTCCGCCCGCGATGAAGACAGACATTGTGGAACGCGCGGATGCCGCCATCGCGCTGGCGGACAAGCAGGAAGCTCTTATCGTTAATTTCGTAAACGACGGTATCGCCGGGCTCGGGCATATCCTCTTCGCGCGCGGCGAATTGCCAGATGTTGGGCCACATTTTTTCGTCTTCTTGGGCCTTGAAATCGGCAGTTGTGTAGCGCTCGGTTGAAAGCGGTTCGTCTCCCAGTTCCTGATTGCTTTCGGCGAACAGAAAATCGGGCACGCGCCGCGTATCGGCTTCGAGCATGTCGGTGTAGCTTGGGCCGGGGCAGCGGTCGGCACGCACAATCTGGGGGTCGATATCAGCCATGGGTCATCCTCACGCGAGTGGTAGGCCGATTGCCTCGGCGATGTTTTTGTGGACAGATTGGAGCGCCGCTTCATTCGCGCCAAGCACGACGCGGAAATCGGCAGGCGCAGTCAGCAGATTGGCATAGCCGTTCGACGCCACACGATAATCCTCGGTCTGGACGACGGTCGCGGTGGCATCATACGCCATTTCGCACATCGCCTGATGATCGTCGCTCTCGCCGCCGAACGGCGCGTAAACCGCAAACTGGCATCGTGTCTTGCCGACGCCATCGGGAAACAGCCTGAACACCTGCGTAAAGAATACGCCCGGCGTCACTGCGCCAAAGAACAATACGGTGTTGGGAAACAGATAATGCACCCCGCCATAATCGGTCTCAGGCCATTCGGCCTCGGGCGTCTTGGCGACTTCGCCGATGCTCTTATCGGGAAAGCCAACTCGGTGGTGGCGGCCAAAGCTGTCGATCACCGCGATATCATTGTAGTGCGTCTGCCCGATCGTCGAGGCGTGGAGCGTCGCGAAATGATAGCCTTCGCCATAGGTATCGAGCGCGAATTTCCAGTTCGATTCGGCTGTCATGATCCCTTTTTTGACCGGTGTGGCGCGGTGGAGTTCGAGCGCTTCGAGGATGGGTGCAATCTCGCCCAAATGCGCCTCGGCATCGATCGGATCGCCGCCGCCGGGGCGCACGAAGATCAGCCCGAGATATTCGGCACACGGCAGCGCGATCAGGTTGCGCGCGCCGATCTCGCATTCCGCGAACGCCGATTTTGACGGCTGGCCGATCAACTTGCCCGTGGCATCGAAGGTCCAGGCATGGAACGGGCAGGTCAGCCGCGCGGCATGGCCCGAGTGCGGCTCGACCGCCTCAATCAGCTTCGCCCCGCGGTGCGTGCACATATTGAGGAATGCGCGTGCCTCGCCATCCTTCCCGCGCGACACGATGATCGACGGCCCCGCCGCGTCGAACAGCAGATAATCGCCGGGGTTGGGAATATCTCCGCTCAGCCCTGCAACGATCGGTTGCCCAAGGAAAAGATGCTTGCGTTCTGCTTCGAACCGCGTTTCATCGATATACACGCCTTTGGGCAGCGGTAGCGGTGCCGCTTCGCGATCACCCTCCCCTTGCGTCACTGCGCTAACCATCCGCGCCAGCTGCCCGCGCGCCATCGCCTTGCGCCGCCGTGGGGCGCTGGTGGCAATGCCGGGATCACGGTCGCTCATGGCCTCGCACTTTCCGCAGTGGTCTCTGGGTGCAATGTTGCCATTCTCTCACGCTGAAACAAGCTGGCGCATTCGATAGGGAGACAGACGATGGGCATCCGCGACATCGGGCCAGTCATGCAGTTGGCGTTCGTGCCTGCCGATTTCGATGCGGCGATCCGCTACTGGACGCAGGTGATGGGCGTCGGGCCATTCTACCTCATCGAGAACATCGCGCTTGAGAATATGCGTTACCGGGGCGAGCCTAGCGATTGCGTGTTCACCCTCGCGCTCGCCTATTGGGGCGATATGCAGATCGAACTGA
>JANOQL010000201.1:0-5100 GCA_031414835.1 Sphingomonadales bacterium
TCATGCGCCTTCGATGCTGGCTGCTGCGATGATGAGAAAGATGACGAACGTCCCGAACACAGTGACATTCAGGTCAATCGACAAAGGGCCGGCCTTGATCGGCAGATAGCCATTGTCATCATAAGCGCGCCCGCCGAACAGCGGCATCGCGAAGAATGTGACGAAGAAGGCTCCATAGGCCGACGCGGCGAAACCCATCACGAGATAGAGCTGTTGCAGGTAAAAGCCGAAGTCGTTCCACAACAGCATCAACCCGATGATGCCGATGCCGAGCGCAGTCAGGCATTGCCACACCACATGGAAGCGCGCGTGCGGGGTCCACAACGGATTTGTGGCGTGGGTCTTGTTGAAATCGGCGCCGATGGGCACGATCGAGAAGCCGATGGTGACGATCGTGAGCAGAATGCGGGCAAAGCCATTGGCATCGTAAATCGACATGGCTCACTGCCCCCCTGTTTTTTGCGCAGCAACGAGTTGCGGCATCCGCCCGAACAATGGCGTGACCCAGCGCCGGGCAAATCGATATGCGCCATCAATGACCACGATCCGGTCCCGATAATCCATGATGGCGGTCGCAGTGGCAGGGTAGGGCGGTTCGCCGTCGCTTGCGTAAAGCGTGAGCGTGGACCACGCCGAGATGCTGCCATCGTCTGCCCGAGCCAGTCTGGCAGGAGAGAAGATGTGACGCGAGAGTCGCTTTCCGCGTTCGCGCCGTTCACGATAGAAAGCGTCTATCGCGGCGGTTCCGCACATTTCGAAGCCATCATAGCCGTAAACGCCATCGGGCGTAAAAAGCGCCGAAACGCCATCGCCCGAACGATGATCGATTGCCCACGAAAACTCGACCGCAAGCGTTGCTGATCCCAGCATCTCTTCGGTCGTCAAATCGGCCATCCACACATCTCCAGAACCTGCAATCAGCATGGTCGAGACTGAGGACGCGCTCTATAAGTGTTCACTCATACTTGGCGCAGATGGCAGTCAGAATGCGGGCACCGTTCACAAGATAAACGAGATGTCGGTCAGCGGTTCGTCGGCATTGATCAGCAAGACCGTTTTGCGCACGAGCAGAGGCTTCGATCCTGCAAGATCGAGGACATGATCGACATCTGCTGCGAGGATGCGCTGCACCGAGCGGCGCGATGCGGCCAGCAACAATGAAGATGACAGATGAAAAAGGCCGTCATCGGTTTCCAGATGCACGAACCGCGACAGACTGCGAACGGTGTGCGTGGCGGGCGTCGTCACAAGCGCCGTGCCGCTTTGCAACCGGCGGACGCGGCGCTGCCGCATGTCTTCATCATCATAGACATAGTTGAGGCTGTCGAGCGGATCGGCCGCAGCATCGCGTGTGGCGGGCACGACATAAAGGCCATCTGGCCTCCACAGCGAAAGCCAGGCGCTGTAATCCTGCCGGTCGAGAATGCGGGCTTCGGCCATCAGAAAATCGATGCTGCGATCGAAACTGATCGTGTCCTTGGCAACGGTATCGGTCTCATTATGCATCGGCCATCACCTTTTTCCAGCGGGCGTAAAGCTCGCGCATTCCGGTTTCATCGGTCGCGTGCGAAACAGGTCTGCCGTCAATCACATGTTCGCGGTTCAATCCCCGGTTGAGCATGACCCACGCGTCACGACCGCTTTTTGCGCCGCGGGCAACACGTTCCCATGCTTCGCGATCATCGCTGCTCCCAAGCCCTGCTGGCCCTTGGAACTGTTCGTGAATGCGCATCCGCGCGCGGTTGGCAGCAGGCGGTCCGCCCTTCATGCCCAGCGCGATGTGACGCACTTCGGTCTTGTCCACCGCAATGGGCCGGAGTTCACGGAAGAATGCACCCGACAGCGCGATGTTGGGAAACAGGTTCAGGTTGAACCCGACACCGCCGACACCGCGCAACACGCGCGCCACTGTTTCGGGCGGCATCGTTTCGAGCAACTCTGCCTTCAAATCCGCATAATGCGATGGTGTTTCTGCGCCATTGGCATCGGCAAGATCGACAGCGGAGACATCGAAGACACCGACGCTATGGCCATTGCCAAGCGCACGGCAGTAAATCGCTTCATCGCGCATCACCTGCCCAAGCCGGTCAGCGGTTTCGGATTCCATGAAGCGCAGATAGCTATTGTGCACGACAGGCAGATGATAACCATCAGTCGTATTTTCGAAGGGCACTTTCCAATTGCCATCGAATTCAAACTTGTGCGATCCGATGACTGTCAGTGGCCAATCCGCCGATTGCTTCACGAACAGATCGATCCAGTGCGTTGCTTCACCAAGGAAATCGATCAGCGGCTCTACGTTCGGGTTCAGGCTGGCAAACCATAGGCCGGCATAGCTTTCGGCACGAACCGGATAGAGCGGAAAATCATCCTTCTTCAGATTTTCGCCATAGCCTTCATCATAGGGAACCGCGAGCAATCGACCGTCTAGGCCGTAAGTCCAGCCGTGATATGGGCACATGAACCGCGCGGCCTTGCCCGTTTCCAGCTCGCAGACAGCCGCTGCCCGGTGCCGGCAGCGATTGAGCATGACATTGACGGCGCCAGACTGATCACGCGTCACGATGACAGGCTGACGCCCGATCACCGTCGTTTTGAATGCGCCATTTTCGGGCAATTCGCTGTCATGAGCGACCCACACCCAGCCGCCTTCGAAGATGCGTTCGATCTCTGCCTCGAAGATGCTGGCATCGGTATAAAGCGAGGTGTGAAAGCGATCGTGCAAGACTTTTTCTGTGACTGTCATCGTGTTTCCGTTCTTGCTTGTGTTCGGATTGCTTGTGCTTCGGCCATCATTGTCGCGACAATATCGGCGACAGGTTCGATGGCGTGAATCCTGCCGATGCCTGTTCCGGCCAACAGCATCATGCCCGCAATGTCGCCTTGCGCATCGCGCGTCGGAACGATCGAATCGAGCTGGCGAATGGGCAGAGAGCCGCCCGATGTTGCGAGTGTCCCGATCACAGGAAAATGGACACCGGGTGGAGGCAGTTCGGTATCGTTGCCATGCCATTTACGGACAGAGGCGTTGGCAATCGCACGGACTGGGTTGAAGAAGGGCATTTCGCGTCCGAAGACCGACGTCACCACCGTGTCGCTACCGTCACTGGAAACAAGCGCCGCCTTGTAATCTTCATGCGCATTGGCCTCGGTGCTGGCCACCAATCGGCTGCCCAGCATCACGCCGTCTGCGCCGTTGGCGAGTGCGCGCGCCAGATCGTTCCCGTCCGATAGGCCGCCTGCTGCCAGCAGCATCGGTTCAGGACCAAGTGTATCGCGGATTGCAGCAAGGGCATCGACGAGCGGCAGTTCTGCATAATTGTGACCGCCCGCCTCCAACCCCTGGACGATCACGAGATCGACGCCATCGCGCACCGCGATGCGTGCAGCTGCTGTCGATCCGACCTGTTCCCAGACCTTGATCCCGGCTGCGCGGAGTGACTCTATCCACGACTTTTCAGGGTGCCCCCAATGGAAAGATACAATCTGGGGCTTTAGTGTGCAGCACAGGGCAAGTTTGTCAGCATCGAAGGCAAAAGTCAGGAAGCTGAGGTTCAGCGGTGCGGTTGCCGCGTTTCGATAGCCAAGGACACAGGCTTCGATGTTTTGTGCTGACATTGCGCCTGCGCCGATGGCTGGCAGTCCACCAGCATTGGCGACAGCAATTGCAAGGTCAGGGATCGACGCCACGAACGCCATGCCAGCACACGCAATCGGATTGCGTATACCGTAGCTTTCGGAGAACCGTGTTGTCCAAGTGGCTGAATCCATGTTTTCGGTCACGCTCAATATGCCAGCGGCAGGCCGGGAACGGACCAGCGCGTCTTGATGAGTTGACCCGAAGACCCCAGCGTGATGTAGGCATCGCGCATGTCCGGCCCGCCGAATGCGATGTTCGTCGTGATGAAATCGGGCGTTTCGATGTGGCTGTAAGCGCCCGATAGAGGATCGATGATCGCGATGCCCGAACGGTCCGCCATGGTCGCGACGCAGATATGGCCGTTCGCATCGATCGCCATTGAATCGAGCATCATTCTGCCCGGAAAGCTGCAAACCACATTGCCGGGCAGCGCCGCGACAGGAGAGGGTGCAACCATGCCTTCGCCGATGATTTCGAATGACAGAATGATCCGCTCAAGCGTCAGCGATACGTAAAGGGTTCGTCCATCCGGCGACAGACCGATCCCATTGGGGCCGCCGTATAATGCCGGAATCGCCTCGACGATGAACGAGCCATCTGCGCGCGCGTAGAACACGCCGCCGTTATCGCGGTCATGCACGCGTGCTTTTCCTGTATCGGTGAACCAGAACCCGCCTGTCGCATCGAAAACAAGATCGTTGGGCGCAGACAACGCTCGCCCTTCTACCGCGCGATACAGGCATTCGGTTTTGCCTGTGGCCATATCGATGCGCTCGATCCGCCCTCCGCTGTAATCGGCGGGCTGATTGCCGGGCAACAACAGCCCTTCATGGTCGATCCATTCGGCGCCACCATTGTTGCAAACGTAGAGCGCCCCGTCAGGGCCAATCGCTGCACCGTTCGGGCCACCCCCCGGCGTCGCGACACTCGATTTGCCACCATCCGGATCAATCCGAGTGACCTGCCCCGCAGCGATTTCAACAAGGATCACGCTGCCATCGGGCAGGCACACTGGTCCTTCGGGGAACCTTAATCCGTCAGCGATTAGCGTAAATTCCATCGTCGCGGGCCTAAGACTGCCGGTGGGGAAGGACGATCTCGGTCGAGACGCCATAGTGCAGGCTGCCGCCCTCGAATGGCGGGAATTTCTCATAATCGTCCTGCATCGCATGGCGGATGGGCGATTGGAGCGCCGCGCCGAGGACTGCCATATTCTCGAACACGCCGCGATTGCGCTGCATGTGATGCACGCGCTGCCACGGCATGGCATCGATCCAGTCGATCCGCGTCAGTATCTCGATTTCGCGAACGTTGGGGATCTGCTTCATGACAGGCGGGTGGTGGTCGAGATAATGGCTGAGCCATTCGTTCAGATTCGATGCCGGCCCTGGATAACACACCAGAAAGCTGCATAACCCTGCGGTCGCTGCAATATGGTCTTGCGTCAAAATGGCCCGTCG
>JANOQL010000202.1:0-10251 GCA_031414835.1 Sphingomonadales bacterium
GGGGCGAACAGCAGTTGCGCAATGTGCTCGAATCGTGCGGGCTTTCGGAACATGCCGATTTCCAGACCGAGGTGAGCATGGAGGCAGGCGACGGGCGATTGCGGCCCGACGTCATCATCCGTGTGCCGGGCGGTCGCAATCTCGTGGTCGATGCCAAAGTGTCACTCAACGCCTATCAGGACGCGTTCGATGCAGGCGACGATAGCGGTCGCGCCGCGTCGCTGGTCGCGCACGCCGCCGCGATGAAGGCGCACGTTAATGCGCTGGGCAACAAAGCGTATCAGGATCAGTTCGATGACACGCCCGATTATGTGATCATGTTCGTGCCCGGCGAACATTTCCTGTCGGCGGCACTCGAACAGGACGTCGATCTGTGGGAATTTGCGTTCGCAAAGCGTGTCCTGCTCGCGACGCCGACCAATTTGATCGCAATCGCGCGCACTGTTTCGGCGGTGTGGAAGCAAGAGAAAATGGCAGGGCAGGCGCGCGAGATCGCTGAGCTCGGCAAGGAACTTTACGCGCGCCTCGCGACAATGGGCGGGCATGTCGGGCGGATGGGCAAGAACCTCGATACTGCCGTTTCAGCGTATAATGCGATGGTCGGCAGCCTCGAATCGCAAGTGATGTCACAGGCCAAACGCTTCGAGGATCTGAACATCGATACTGGCGGGAGAACGATCGAAGCACTGCCGGTGGTCGATCAGGCTGCTCGGCCGCTGGTAAAGCTAGTGGCGCAGAGTGGGGGCGATTGATTTGAACCCTCAGGCCTTAGTCATCATCGATGTGCAGCAGGGCATGTTTTCCTTTCCTGATATGTAACCGTTTGACGGTGAAGCGATCGTTAACCGTATCGTCGCTTTGATTGAGCGTGCGCGGGTATCAAAAGTTCCTGTTATTTATGTCCAGCATGAAGGAGAGAAGGGACACCCGCTGGCGAATGACAGCCCCGGCTTTGCGGTTCATCCCGCATTATCCCCATATTCAGACGATTTGGTTGTGGTAAAACGGCATTGCAATGCGTTTCAAGATACCGATCTGGCCGGCCAGATTGATCATCTGGGCCTTCGTCATATCGCGGTCTGTGGCATGCAGACGCAATATTGTGTTGATACTTTTGTGCGGGCGGCAGTTGAGCGTGGCGTGCAGATTACCCTTGTATCGAATGCGCATACGACGTTTGGCACCGCATTGCTCGCCGCTGATCAAATCGTTGCGCACCACAATGATCTTTTGAACGGAAGTTTTGCGACGTTGAAAACTACCAATGACGTTGAGTTTGAACGCGCTTAGCGCCGCCGCTGATTGAGCAGCTCATACGCCATCACGGCGGTCGCCATGGCGGCGTTGAGGCTGTCGGCTTTGCCCATCATCGGCATTTTGACGAGAAGATCGCATTCTGCCTCATAGGCAGCAGGCAAGCCTTGCGATTCATTGCCGACGAGCAGGAATGACGGCGCGGCATATCGCGGCTCTTGATAATCGAGCGCGGCGTTGAGGCTGGTGCCGATCAGCTGGCCCGTCCCGCTGCGCAGCCATGGCAGGAATTCCTCCCAGCGCGCCTGCGCGATGGCTTGCGTGAATATTGCGCCCATGCTCGCGCGGACGGCTTCGACCGAGAAGGGATCGGTGCAGTCGTCGATCAGGATCAGCCCGCCTGCGCCCACCGCATCGCCAGTGCGCAAGATCGTGCCAAGATTGCCAGGGTCGCGCAGGCGTTCGGCGACTATCCAGATGGAGGCCTTGGTGCGGTCGATTGCCGCAAGCGATGTTTCAAACTCGCGATAGACGCCCAGCACTGCGCCGGGATTATCCTTGCCCGACAGCTTCGACAGGATGTCAGGCGTGGTGACAAACACCTCGCCTCCCGCCGCCTCGGTCGCCTCGGCCAGCGTCCTTACCAGAGGATGCGTGGCGCTGTCGGGCGAATACCAGAGCATTTCGGGCACATATCCGGCATCGAGCGCCTCAGTCAGGATACGCAGCCCTTCGGCGAGGAACCGCCGTTCGGTGCGCCGGTGCTTCTTGTCGCGCAACGACCGCACCTGCTTGACCAGCGGGTTCGAAAATCCGGTAATTTCGCGAACGGTCATTCGGATTCGTTGAACTTGGCCTCGACCAGTCCGCACAGTGCCGACACGGCAGCCTCGGCTCCGTCGCCCTCAGCCGAGATGGTGATCTCATCACCCATGGCGGCACCGAGCATCATCAGCCCCATGATCGAGGTGCCGACCACGCCATGCCCGTCTTTGTGCACCATCACCTGCGCGGGCAGCCCGCTCGCCATCGTCACGAACTTGGCGCTGGCACGCGCGTGAAGTCCGCGCTTGTTGACGATCAGGACAGTGCGGACAACTTCGCTCATGCGGCCTGTTCGCCGAGCACTTCTGATGCGACCGAGATATATTTCCGCCCCGCCTCACGGGCAGCAGCAACCGCAGCCACGACGTTCATCGTTCGCCGCGCCGATTCAAGGCGGATCAGCATCGGCAGGTTCATGCCTGCGATCACTTCTACCCGTCCTGTTTCCATCAGCGATATGGCGAGGTTCGAAGGCGTGCCGCCGAACAGATCGGTCAGGACAATCACGCCGCGTCCCTGATCGACGCTAGCAACCGCAGCCGCAATGTCCGCACGCCTCGCTTCAAGATCATCTTCGGGACCGATGCAGATCGGCGCAACCCCGCTTTGCGGCCCGACCACATGTTCCATTGCCGTCACAAACTCGATGGCAAGGTTGCCATGCGTTACTAATACAAGACCGATCATCAACGCCCTGCCTGCTTATCACCGGATATGTCCGGTATGTCTGCCCCCGCATCGTGGGATGTATCCGACGCGAATCCCAAATCGCGATGCACGATGGCAGGAGAAAATCCCGCATTTCGCAAGCGTTCTGCCATCCATTCAGTCGAATACACCGATCGATGGCGGCCGCCCGTACACCCAAAAGCAATTGTAATATAGGATTTTCCGTCGGCTTTGTAACGCGGCAGCAATGTGGTGAGCAAGGCTTCAATCTGCGCGATGCTTTGTGACCATGCCGGGTCATCCGAAATATAGGTCTGGACGTCAGGATCGCGACCTGTTTGCAAGCGCATCGGCTCGATCCAATGCGGATTGCGCAGATATCGCATGTCGAACACGAGGTCAGCGTTGCGAGGGAGGCCGCGGGCAAAGCCGAACGACACAACAGAAATGACGGGTTCACCGAGCTTCGCTATCTGAAATCGCTGGCGAAGATCGAGCCGTAACTCGTTCATACTGCTTGTTGTTGTGTCGATTACATGTTCGGCCCAGCGGCGAAGTGGTGCAACCAGATCGCGTTCTCGAGCAATGCCGTCGCTTGTCGGCCGGTCTGGAGCGAGCGGATGTCGCCTCCGCGTTTCAGTATATCGTCGTTCAAGCTAGCTGCCGCCGCAATCAAGAAACAGCGTCGCGATGTGTTCGCCGCCGCCTTCGCGCATCGTCTTGATCCGGGACACCAAAGCCTGAGCATCAAACCCGCGTGTCCGGCTATCGATCCCGACTGCGAGCGGACGACCGGCCGATGCTCCTTCTGGCGGGCGCGTTGCGAGCAGGCGATCGAGTAAGGAAAAGGGCAGATTATCAACGGTTTCCCAGCCGAGATCTTCCATCGTTTTAAGCGCAGTCGATTTTCCAGCACCAGACATGCCTGAAACTAGTAGAATGCGATCAGGACGGTCGGCAGTCATGACGTCACTTTTCGAAGGGCTTGCTCGACCTTGATCGGAGCGCTGGCTTCATGGCCGGAAATACCAATTACCGGCATATCGATGCCTGCAACTTGGCGGCAGTCGCCCCAATCGGGCATTCGCGTCGGGGGTTCATCAAGCGAGACGATCAATTTGACTGCAACGTCTTGTCGTGTCGGCATGTTTAATATGCCGACGCCAAACAGCTCAATCTTTCCTTTGATCGTGTCGGGCGCTGAGGCGAAGAGGTGATCTCCGCGCCGTTCAATGTGCGTCGAATCGTCGCTGACCAGCATGGCGCCGCGATCGATCAGCCGAACCGCAAGGTCAGACTTTCCCGATCCAGAACGCCCGACGATCAGAACAGCTACTTCACCGATCGCTACGCAGGTTGCGTGCAGACGTTCCGATGACAATTCGGTCATAGCGCCGCTTCGATAGCAGGAAACCGCACAACCATGCGTGCTCCTCGCATCCCCAACCCGCGGCTCTTCGCCACAACCGTTCCGCCATGGCCTTCGACGATGGTTCGCGCGATCGAAAGTCCCAGCCCAGAATGCTGGCCGAATGCCTCGCCATCTGGCCGGTCGCTGTGGAAGCGTTCGAAAACGGCTTCACGCACCTGTTCGGGAATTCCCGGCCCTTCGTCTTCGATCGTGATCTGCACCTGCCCACCGTCGCGCGTCGCAGCGATCTGCACAAGACCTTTCGGAGGCGAGAACGAGATCGCATTGCCAAGAAGATTATCGATCACTCTGGCCAGCTGCGATGCGTCGCCATTGACGTTGGCAATTTCGGCAAGTGGCCGGGCAAACGCGATCTGCACCTCATCTTCCGAGGCTCGCGACTTACGATCTGCGACCAACCCCGCGATGATCTTGCCAAGATCGACAGGCTCAAAGCGTGTTCGCGCAAGCCGTGCATCAAGCCGGGATAACTCTGAAATATCGGTGATCAGCCGGTCCAGCCGCACAATATCCTGCGCAATCACATCTTCCAGCTGCTTGCGCAATTCAGGCTTTTGAACCTTTCGCAACGATTGCGCCGCCGAACTCAGCGACGCGAGCGGGTTTTTCAGTTCATGCGCGACATCTGCCGCAAAAGCCTCGGTTGCATCAATCCTGTTTCGAAGCGCGTGCGTCATGTCCGATAATGCGCGCGCCAGCAGCCCGATCTCGTCTCGGCGTTGGGGCAATCTTGGAATGGTGACTTCGCGATCACGGCCATGGCGCACCCTGAGCGCGGCGATGGCCAGCGCACGCAACGGCTTTTCGATGGTCCGCGCCAGAAAAAGCGAGAGAAGTACCGATATGAGCGCAACGGCAGCAATCACCCATGCAAGTCGCTGGCGTTCTGCGCGCACTAGCCGCCTTATGTCTCGCGCATTGGCCTCGGCAATCAAGCGATACGCAGGTGCCACATTGGTGCTTCGGGTTGCCCACACAATGTGGGTGCGATCAGCCGCAAGCGACCAGCCGGATGAATTGGAGGGCCATTGCGACGGCGCGGAAAATCCGGCAAAAATGCGTGGTTCCCCGCTATCCGCTATCGATTCTATTACGTCGTCGAGCCAACGCGCAACGTGGCGTTGCCACGGTTCGTTGGCGGGGTTGCGAAGTGCAAATTGCCTGACCCCTGGCTGCCAGCCATCCGCCACGACGGCATTGGTTGCATCTGCAAGCCGGAATCGCGTCCCCGTCTTCCGCGAAACTGCGGCAAGGAAACTTGCGAAATCCCGTTGGGGAAGCCGCGCCAAAGCGGAAAGCACAATTCCGGTTTCGACCTCGACGCTGTTGATCCGTTCCTCAACGAGCCGTTTTCGATAAGAATCCAGATAGAAGAAACTTCCCCCAAGAAGAACAAGGGCAATGATGTTTACAGCAAGAATGCGCTGGCGAAGTGACAGGCCGACAAGGAAGCCCGGCTCAGCTGCCACCTTCGGAGAACCGATATCCAGCTCCGTAGAGCGTGTCGATGGCATCGAAATCGGGGTCCACTTGCCTGAATTTGCGCCGAAGCCGCTTGATGTGGCTGTCGATCGTTCGATCATCGACATATATATCGTCTTGATAGGCGGCGTCCATCAGCTGGTTTCTGCTTTTCACCAGATCGGGCCGGGTCGCGAGCGTTTCGAGAATCATAAATTCCGTAACGGTAAGCGCAACGTCGAGACCATCCCATCGCACCCTGTGACGCAGCGCATCCATTTCCAGCCGCCCGCGAACGATCTTGGGTACATCTGCTGTCTCGCTGCCCGCCTCGATCGATTCATCGTCGCGCACGCGTCTGAGAATAGTGCGAATTCGCGCGATGAGCAGTCGTTGCGAAAACGGTTTTGAAATATAATCATCGGCACCCAAGGCCAGACCTTTTTCTTCATCGATTTCATCGTTCTTCGATGTCAGGAAGATGACTGGCATGTTTGACGTTTCGCGCAACCGCCGCAGCAATTCGAGTCCGTCCATCCGGGGCATCTTGATGTCGAAAACGCCAAGATCGGCGGGGTTGCTGGCAAGCGCGTGCAAGGCGGCTTCGCCGTCTGTATAGACCCTTGTGGCAAACCCTTCGGATTGCAACGCGATCGAGACAGACGTCAGGATATTACGGTCATCGTCGACGAGTGCGATGGTGGTCGACCCTGTTTGAAGAGCAATGTTTTCGGTCACGTAGTTGGTCATATGCCAATAAGAGTGTATTCCGCAAACAGCGTTTGACCGTGTGTTAACGACCTACTGGCGTTTTGGCCGTTTGACGGTTTATCGCACCTCGCATAAGCGCGCTTGGCAGCATCGCGCAGTATTTCAGCGCTACAATCGATTGCCTTGTTTCGGAGACGTTACCGTGCCACTTGCCAACCCGTATTTTCCGCTCGCAAGCCAAGGAGTTGCCGTCAGCGCGACGCAATTTTGGAACTTGGGAACGCCGCAACTTGTCGAAATGGCACTGATTCGGGGTGAGGGACATCTAGCAAAGGATGGACCGCTCGTTGTCACCACGGGTAAGCACACAGGCCGATCAGCTTTGGACAAGTTCATCGTTAAGGATGCCGAGACCGAAGGCACGGTCTGGTGGGGAAAAACCAACGTGCCGATGGACCCTGCGCATTTTGCGGCGCTGAAAGCCGATTTTTTGGAGGCACTGGGCACAAAAGATACACTGTTCGTAGCCGATCTGTTTGGCGGATCTCAGCCTGAACATCGCGTCAATGTTCGCGTGATCAATGAGTTGGCTTGGCACAATCTGTTTATCCGAACGCTACTTGTTCGGCCGACGGACAGCGAACTTGCGACATTCGTCCCCGAATACACCATCATCGACCTGCCCAGCTTTCGCGCTGATCCTGCACGGCATGGCTGCCGAAGCGAGACTGTAGTTGCCGTCAATTTCACTGAGAAGCTGATCCTTATCGGTGGCACCGCTTATGCTGGCGAAATGAAGAAATCGGTCTTCGGCATTTTGAACTATCTGCTGCCGGTCAAAGGCGTCATGCCGATGCATTGCTCGGCCAATGTCGGTTCCGATGGCAAGACTGCTGTGTTCTTTGGCCTGTCAGGGACAGGCAAGACGACGTTATCAGCCGATGCCAGCCGCACTCTCATCGGTGATGACGAACATGGCTGGTCTGATACCGCAGTCTTCAATTTCGAAGGCGGCTGCTATGCCAAGATGATCAATCTTTCGCCCGAAGCAGAGCCTGAGATTTTCGCGACGACCAAACGATTTGGCACGGTGCTCGAAAATGTCGTGATGGATGCCGAAACGCGTGAGCTTGATTTCAACGACAACAGCCTCGCCGAAAACAGCCGTGGTTCGTATCCGATCGATTTTATTCCGAACGCCAGCGAGAAAAATCTCGGGCCGGTTCCGCGGAACATCATTTTCCTGACCGCTGATGCCTACGGCGTTTTGCCCCCGATTGCGAAGCTTACGCCCGATCAGGCGATGTATCATTTCCTGTCAGGCTATACTGCGCGCGTGGCAGGCACCGAAATCGGCGTGATCGAACCAAGCGCTACATTTTCGACGTGTTTCGGCGCACCGTTCATGCCACGGCATCCGTCGGTTTATGGCAATCTGCTCAAGGAACGGATTGCCAAGGGCGGGGTCGATTGCTGGCTGGTCAATACCGGCTGGACCGGCGGGCAATATGGCGTTGGCAACCGGATGCCGATCAAGGCGACGCGCGCGTTGCTCAACGCGGCGCTCGATGGCAGCCTTGAATCGGCGGAGTTCCGCAAGGATCCCAATTTCGGCTTCATGGTGCCCGTGGCAGTGCCAAGCGTAGACAGCGCGATCCTCGATCCGCGCGGCACTTGGGTTGACAAAGCAGCCTATGATGCAACCGCGCAGAAACTTGTTCGCCAGTTCATCGACAATTTCGCGCAATTTGCCGATCATGTCGATGAAGGCGTGCGGCAATCAGCCCCAGTTGCTGCTTGACCGGTCTGGCTAAGCTGGCTCGACGAGCAGAGCGCCGCTATCCGAGCCGATGACGCGCAGTCGCGCACCTACCGGGGCATCGGCGCCCTTTGCCATCCAGACGCTATCGCCAACCTTTACACGGCCATTGCCACCATCAAGGGCTTCAACAACAGTGACAGTCTCACCGACAAGTCGCTCGGCGCGATGGTTGAGCAGGGGGTCTCCCAGTGCTCCGGGGTTGCGCACCATCCAGCTTTTGGCCGCATAGACCATCACGATGGCCAGCACGGCGAACAGCCCGACCTGGCCTGCGATCGGGATCGGCAAGACCCAGACCAGCATACCGGTTACAATTGCGGCACCTGCCAGCCAGATGAGGAAGAACCCCGGCAGCATGATTTCCGCTGCGCCGAGAATCAATCCTAAGCTAAGCCAGAACCAGTGCGGGGAGAGCGCATCTAACCAGTCCATCAGCTGCGATCCTTGAGCGCGTCTCTAGCCAGTTCGCCAATCCCGCCGAGGGTGCCAATCAACTGCGTTGCTTCGACCGGGAAAAGGATTGTCTTGGAATTTGGCGACGTCGCAAACTGGCTGATCGCATCTGTATATTTTTGCGCGATAAAGTAGTTGAGCGCCTGTGTTCCCGAAGAGGCAATGGCATCCGAAACCATTGTCGTGGCCTTGGCTTCGGCCTCAGCTTCGCGTTCGCGCGCTTCGGCATCGCGGAATGCGGCTTCACGTCGACCTTCAGCCTGGAGAATCTGGCCCTGCTTTTCACCTTCTGCGCGGAGAATTTCGGCGGCGCGCAGCCCTTCGGCTTCAAGAATTTGCGCACGCTTTTCACGTTCAGCCTTCATCTGCCGTGCCATTGCGTTTGAAATATCGGCGGGGGGGCGGATGTCCTTGACCTCGACGCGAGTTAGCTTGACCCCCCATGGACCCGTCGCATGATCGACCACATTCAGCAGCCGGGCATTGATCTCATCGCGCTTCGATAGTGTTTCATCAAGGTCCATCGACCCCATCACCGTGCGCAGATTGGTCGTGGTGATCTGCATGATCGCGACATAGAGATCGGAGACCTCATATGCGGCCTTGGCCGCATCGAGCACCTGAAAGAACACCACGGCATCGACGCCGACCATGGCATTATCCTTGGTGATGATTTCCTGGCCCGGAATATCGAGCACTTGCTCCATCACATTCACTTTGCGCCCGACGCGGTCGAAAAATGGTATGATGAAGTTGAAGCCCGGCTGTGCTGCGTGAGTAAATCGCCCGAAGCGCTCGATCGTGTACACAAAGCCCTGCCGCACGACGGTCACGCCCATGAACAAGAACACAACTGCCAGCAGCAGCAGTGCGAGCACAAATCCGAAACTGCCCATCGCTCAATCTCCCCGTTTCATAATGGGTTATTGCCGATTGCGGCCTTCCACGCCAAGTATATTCGGATGACGATGTCCCAAATCCTTGCGCCGCGTTCGGCGCTCTACATGCCTGCCAGCAATCCGCGCGCGATTGCCAAGGCTCGCGATCTGGCGTGCGACATGATCATCCTCGATTGCGAAGATGCTGTTCCAGCCGGTCTAAAGGACGAAGCGAGGGCAGCGGCAATGGAAGCAGCGGAAACTGGTTTCGGGGAGAGGCTGTGCGCCATCCGGATCAATGGTGTCGATACGAGGGAACACGCCGCTGACATTGTCGCTGTGCGCCAATCACGAGCAGATTTTGTTGTCGTTCCCAAGGTCGACAACGCTGCATTTGCCGAGGAATTGGCAGAAAAGTGCGGCAAGCCCGTGCTTGCCATGATCGAAACGCCCTTGGGGGTGCTCAACGCGCCTGCGATTGCCGCTGCCCTCTACGTTGCGGGCCTGATCGCCGGAACCAATGATCTGGCGGCAACGCTCAGGCTGCCTCCATCCGTTGATCGATCAGGGTTGGCGCTTTCGCTGCAAGCCATTGTCCTTTCGGCCAGAGCCGCCGGGATATGGGCGTTCGACGGCGTGTGTAACGATCTTGCCGGCAGCGTCAGACTTGAGGCCGAATGCCACGAAGGGCGTGACTTTGGGTTCGACGGCAAAACGCTGATCCACCCCAGTCAGATTGAAACCAC
>JANOQL010000203.1:0-7412 GCA_031414835.1 Sphingomonadales bacterium
CGTCCACCTCGTCCTCGCGCGGACGCCGGGTGCTCCGGCGGGGACCAAGGGGATTTCGCTGTTCCACGTGCCTAAGATACTCCCCGATGGGACGCCCAACGATCAGCGGTGTGCGTCGATCGAGCATAAGCTCGGCATCCACGCCTCGCCGACTTGCGTGATGACTTATGGCGATGAGGGCGGTGCCACCGGCTGGATGATCGGCGGCGAGATGGGCGGGATGCGCGCGATGTTCACGATGATGAACAATGCGCGGCTCAACGTCGGCCTTCAGGGCGTCCAGATCGGCGAACGCGCGACGCAGGCGGCGATTTATTATGCCCGCGAACGCGTCCAGTCGGGCAAGGCGATCATCGAGCATCCCGATGTCCGCCGGATGCTGCTCCGCATGAAGGCGCTGACGCAGGGGGGGCGGGCGTTGCTCTATCTTGCCGCATCGCATGTCGATCGTGCACATTTGGGGCTGGAAGGGGCGAAGACGCGGCTCGATATATTGACGCCGCTCGCCAAAAGCTGGGGCACCGATATGGGCTGCGAAGTCGCGAGCATCGGCATTCAGGTGCATGGCGGGATGGGCTTCGTCGAGGAAACAGGCGCGGCACAGCATTACCGCGATGCGCGGATTGCGCCGATCTACGAAGGCACCAACGGCATTCAGGCCGCAGACCTTGTCGGCCGCAAGCTGACTGGCGATGGCGGCGCGGGGTTGCTGGCGCTGATCGCCGATATGCGCGCAGAGGCCGAACATTCGCGGCTGATCGCGCTGATCGATGCGGTCGAGGGCGTCACCGGCTGGATGTTGCAGGCGAGCATCGAGGACCGCTTGTCGGGAAGCCAGCCCTTCCTCGATATGTACGCAGTCGCAGTCGCAGGCTGGCTGATGGAACGGCAATCGCGTGAAGCCGCGCGGCGGCTCGCAGCGGGTGAGGGCGATCCGATGTTTCTCAAATCGAAACAGGCGGTCGCGGCATTCTTCCTCGATTGCATCGTCGCCGAAGCGATTGGCAAGCAAGCGAGCGCGATGGCGGGCGCGGCGTTGCTTTACGCAGTCGATGCGGAAACGCTCGCGGCTTAGCGGTGCCGCGCAATAAAATTACTTGAGGCTGGCCGAAAGCCCGTTAGGTTCGCCGCCAACAGGGCCGGATTACTGGCCCGACATTTTTGGGGAGCATTGGCTAAATGGCCAGCGTAGCGCCGGTATCGGGATTCGATGATAAAAACTGGATGGGCCACCCGCGCGGCCTGTTCGTGCTGTTCTTTGCCGAAATGTGGGAGCGGTTTTCCTATTACGGGATGCGCGCGCTGCTGATTTTCTACCTCACCAAGCACTGGCTGTTTTCGGATAAGGATGCGAGCATCATCTATGGTGCGTATACCGCACTCGTCTACATCACGCCGGTTATCGGCGGGTATCTCGCGGATCGGTATCTGGGGCAGCGCAAGGCGGTTCTATTCGGCGCGGTCTTGCTGACCTTCGGCCATTTCCTGATGGGGTTCGAAGGCGATGGCGGCACGGGGAGTGCGGCGCTCAACGTCTTCTGGCTTGCGCTGGCGTTCATCATCGTTGGGTCGGGGTTTCTCAAAGCCAATATCTCGGTGATCGTCGGCCAACTCTATCCGCGGACCGATGTGCGGCGCGATGCGGCGTACACGATCTTTTATGTCGGCATCAATCTGGGTGCGGCGCTCGGCGCGCTGGCGTGCGGCTATTTGGGCGAAACCTATGGCTGGTCGTATGGCTTTGGCGCGGCAGGCGTCGGGATGCTGCTTGGCCTGTTCGTTTTCATCATCGGGAAGCCATTGCTGATGGGCAAGGGCGAAGCGCCCGATCCGGCACGGCTCCAGACGCAGGTTGCAGGTGTGAAGTTCGAATGGCTTCTCTATGGGGTCGGCATTGCAGCGGTCGGGCTGATCTGGCTGCTGATCCAGTATCAGGCGCTCGTCGGGACAGTGCTGGGTCTCGCAGGCGCGGTGCTTGTGGCGTATGTCTTATATACTGCGGTGGTCAAGCTGCCTGCGGTCGACCGCGACCGGATCTTTGCCGCGATGTTCCTGATTATCGGGTCGATCCTGTTCTGGGCGTTGTTCGAACAGGCGGGTTCATCGCTCAATCTCTACACCGATCGTTATGTCGACCGTGCAGGCGTTCCGGCGTCGGTATTCCAGTCGGTCAACTCGATTTACATCGTGCTGCTTGGTCCATTATTCGCTGGGTTCTGGGTTTGGCTTGGCCGGCGCGGAAGCGAGCCATCGGCACCCGCTAAATTCGGGCTGGCGATGATGCAGTTGGGGCTTGGATTCCTCATTCTTGACTGGGGTGCGCGCGCGGCCGGCCTCGATGTTCCTACGCCGGTCATCTTCATTTTCCTGATCTATCTGTTCCACACGACTGGTGAGCTTTGCCTGTCGCCTGTCGGTCTGTCAGCGATGAACCGGCTTGCCCCTGCGCATATGGCGAGCCTGATCATGGGCACCTGGTTCTTCGCCTCTGCCACGGGCAATTTCGCGGCCGGGCTGATCGCTGCTGCCACAGGTTCGGAAGCGGCATCAGGCGAAGGCGCTGCCAAAGATATTGTGCTGGCGGTCTACACCCAGATCGGCTGGATCGCGATTGCGGTGGGCATTGGCGTGCTGCTGGTATCGCCATTGATCAAGAAATTGATGCACCTCGACAGTTTGCGCGATGACGATCGCGCAGCCGACGTTACCCTTCAAGCGGAGCGGATATGAAGAAACTATTGGTTGCCGTCGCCACGCTGGCGCTGATCTCAACATCTGGTGCGGCAAAGCGCGATAAGGATGAGGATAAGGACACGTCTGAGACATCGGAGACGCCAGCGAAGGCTGACAAGTCTAACGACAAGGTATCGGGCAAGCCCAAGCTTAACAAGGATCCGTACCCGTCGACCTACAAGGCCTTCCCGGGCGTCCCGACACTCGTCCGCAACGTCACGATCTTCGATGGCGAGGGCGGGCGGATTGACAACGGGTTCGCGCTGTTCAGCGATGGCAAGATTACCGGTATCGGGGGCGCGCTGGCCGATCTCGATGTTCCGTCCGATGCCGTCACGATCGACGGCACCGGAAAATGGCTGACGCCCGGCATAATCGACATCCATTCGCACCTTGGCAATTACCCGACGCCGGGCGTCGAAGCGCATTCGGACGGGAATGAGGCCACCGGCCCCGTCCGCTCCGAAGTCTGGGCCGAACACAGCGTCTGGCCGCAAGACCCGGGGTTCAGCCGCGCGCTCGCCAATGGCGGGGTGACGGCGCTGCAAATCCTGCCGGGATCGGCCAATCTGTTCGGCGGACGTTCGGTGACGATAAAGAATGTCTATGCGCGCACGGCGCAGGGGATGAAGTTTCCCCGCGCGCCTTACGGCATGAAGATGGCGTGCGGCGAAAACCCCAAGCGCGTCTACGGCAGCCGCAACCAGATGCCCGCGACACGGATGGGCAATATGGCGGTCAACCGCCAGACATGGATCCGCGCTGCTGATTACAAGCGCAAGATCGATAAGGGCGAAACGGTGCTGCGCGATTTGCAGCTTGAAACGCTCTCAGGCGTTCTCGCGGGCGAAATCCTCGTCCACAACCATTGCTACCGTGCCGATGAAATGGCGCAGGTGATCGATATGTCCAAGGAGTTCGGGTATAAAGTCTCGACATTCCACCACGCGGTCGAAAGCTACAAGATCGCCGATTTGTTGAAGGCCGAAGGGATTTGTTCGGCGATGTGGGCCGACTGGTATGGCTTCAAGATGGAAAGCTATGATGCGGTCGAAGAAAATATCGCGCTGGTGAACAATGCTGGCGCGTGCACGATCGTCCATTCGGATGACGCCAACGGCATTCAGCGATTGAACCAGGAAGCGGCCAAGGCACTCGCGGCGGGCCGCCGGATGGGGTTCAAGGTGGCCGATGAGGTCGCGTGGACGTGGTTGAGTTACAATCCTGCCAAGGCGATGGGCATCAGTGACAAAACTGGCAGCTTGAAGCCGGGCAAAATGGCCGATGTCGTGCTGTGGAATGGCAATCCCTTCTCGGTTTACACCCGGCCCGACAAGGTGTGGGTCGATGGCGCGCTGATGTTCGACGCACAGGATCGCAGCCGGAGGCCGGTGAGCGATTTCGAGCTCGGCCAGCCCGGCGAAGGAGATGTGAAATGATCCGCCTTTGCCCCCGCCTCGGCCGATGCTTCGGCGGGCAAAAACGCTTCGGCGGACAGGCCCGCCTTCTTATTGCAGCGGCCACTTTGATATCGACTCCCGCACTCGCCCAAAGCGTCGCGATTACCGGCGGCAAGGTTGTGATTGGCGATGGCAGCGCGCCGATTGAGGGTGGCACTGTTGTCATCGTCAACGGCCGGGTGACGGCGGCGGGAAAGACTGTCGCAATCCCCGCAGGTATCCCTCGCGTCGATGCGAGCGGAAAATGGGTAACGACGGGCGTCGTCGCAGGCTTCACCCGGCTGGGGCTGGCAGGCGTTGATGCGGTCGATCCGTCGAACGATACAGCGGCGGCCAACTCGCCATTCAACGCGGCACTCGATGTGGCCCCTGCAATCAACCCGGATATCCAGCCAATGGCGATCAGCCGGGTGGCGGGCGTCACCCGTGCAATCGTATCGCCCGATGCCAGCAATGCAATCTTCGGCGGCATGGGAGCGGCAATCGATACTGGAGCGGATGCAACGCCTGTCAGCAGTGCCAAACTGTTTCAATTCGTTGAATTCGGTGAATCGGGCGCGCGGCGGGCAGGGGGCAGCAGACCTGCGCTCTACGCAATGTTCCGCAACGCGCTGACCGAGGCGCGGGAGGCAGCAGGCGGCATCTATCGCGACAATGCGATGCTCAAACGGCCTGACGCGCAGGCGCTGGTGCCGGTGGTCAACGGCACGATGCGGCTCGCGATCCACGTCGAAAGCGCCACCGACATCCGCGCGGTGCTGGGGCTCAAGCGCGAATTTCCTGCACTCAACATCGTCCTGATCGGCGCGACCGAAGGCTGGCGCGTCGCGAGCGAGATTGCGGGCGCAGGCATCCCGGTGATCGCGTCGGCGATGAACGATCTGCCATCGTCGTTCGAACAGATTGCCTCGACGCAATCGAATGTCGGGCGGATGAAGGCGGCAGGCGTCAAGGTCTCGATCGGGATGATCGACGATGATGATACCAGGCAGGCGCAATATGCGATGCAATATGCCGGAAACATGGTCGCGCTCGGTCGCATCCCCGGCGCAAGCGGATTGACCTGGGATCAGGCGTTCGCCGCGATCACTTCGGGTCCGGCAGAAGCGATGGGCATCGGCGGAGATATTGGCAGCCTGCGCGCAGGCCGTCGCGGCGATGTCGTGATCTGGGATGGCGATCCGCTCGAGCTGGCAACCGTTGCTGAACGCGTCTGGATCGACGGGGTGCAGCAACCCCTGTCATCGCGGCAGACCCGGTTGCGGCAGCGTTATGCCAAGCCTGAAGAGGGTGCGTTGCCCAAGGCCTATGAGCGGTAGGATGCTTGTGGCCTGACTCACAGGTTCCGCTCATCCCGAGCGCAGTCGAGGGGTGGCGAGGTTGGATTGCCCCCAGCAATCCAAGAACATGCCGGGGGCATGTTCGACCGCGCCACGTTCGAGCAAAGCCGAGAACCTATCACTCCGCGGACGCAGGTGTCTCGGCTGCGCTCGACACGGCCTCTCGACTTCGCTCGAGGTGAGCGGTTAGAGTGGTGTTACCCGAGGGGAGCGACCAATTATGACCAGCCTCATCATCGCACTTGCGGCCTTTGTCGGCACCCATTTCCTTTTGTCGCACCCGTTGCGCGCGCCGATCGTCAAGGCTGCGGGTGAGGGCGGGTTTGCAGGCATGTATTCGCTCGTCGCACTGGCCACGTTCGGGTGGGCAATCTGGGCATTTCGCGGTGCACCCGTCACCGAACCGCTGTGGGACGTCGGCGACGGGCTGTGGATCGTCTCGACCGCGATCATGCTGGTCGCCTCGGTATTGCTGGTCGGATCGTTCATCGGCAACCCGGCCATGGCGATGCCTGGTGCCGCCGAAGCAGCGAGGAAGACTCCACGCGGGGTGTTTGCGATCACGCGGCACCCGATGATGTGGAGCTTCGCGCTGTGGAGCGTCGCGCATATCCTTGTGGCGCCCAATCAGGCAACACTCGCGCTGTGCATCGCGATTGCCATCCTCGCACTTGTTGGGTCAAAATTGCAGGACGGCAAGAAACAGCAGCTGATGGGGTCTGCGTGGCAGGAATGGGAATCGCGGACGAGCTATGTGCCGTTCTTGCGCCAGCTTTCGAGCGGCGGTTGGTGGGCGGCATGGCCGGGGCGGACGGTCATGCTCGGCGGGATCGCACTCTGGCTGATCGCGACTTATGGGCACTCGTGGATGGGCTGGCCAGCGGCAGGGATGTGGCGCTGGTGGTGAGCGACCAATTGAACACACCTGAAATGGGGAAATCCAAAATCCGTTCAGGCTGAGCTTGTCGAAGCCCTGTCCTGCCTTCCTTGGGCGCACAGAAGGCAGCCCTTCGACAAGCTCAGGGTAGACGGATTCTCCTAATCAGGAGGCACATTAGGCCGCCCTTCCCAATGCTCGCGCCCGTCTGCGCTGCACTGAGCTGCCGATCCCGATGGCCTCGCGATATTTGGCGACCGTGCGCCGCGCGAGATCGAAGCCCTTGTCGCGGAGCAGATCGACCAGCGTGTCATCGGATAAAATCTCACCGCCCTCAGCGCCTATCAACGCGCGGATCGCGTTCTTGACGGCTTCGGCTGAGACATTCTCCCCGCCGTCGGCTGATGCGACTCCGCTGGTGAAGAAATATTTGAGCTCGAACAGCCCGCGTTCGCATTGAAGATATTTGTTCGATGTCACCCGGCTGACAGTCGACTCGTGCATTTCGATTTCATCGGCAATCACGCGCAACGTCAACGGGCGGAGTTGCGATACGCCTTCACGGAAGAAGCCCTCCTGATGCTTCACAATCTCGGTCGCGACGCGGATGATCGTGCGTTGCCGCTGATCGAGCGCCTTGACCAGCCAGTTGGCGCTGGCGAGGCAATCGTTCGCCCACGCCTTAGACACCTTGTCGCCGCCTGCGGTGAGTTGGGCATGGTAACGCTGGTTGACGAGTAGTTTGGGCAGCGTGCCGCCATTGATTTCAACCGCCCAGCCTTTGCCGCGCCGCACGACGAACACATCGGGCACCACTGCATCCACCCGGATCGATCCGAACTTGAGCCCCGGTTTGGGATCATAGCCGCGCAGTTCGCGGATCATGTCGGTCATGTCTTCTTCATCGACCCCGCAGATGCGCCGGAGTTGCGCCAGCCGTCCTTCGGCGAGCAGATCGAGATTCATCAGTAGCCGCGCCATCGCCGGATCGTGCCGGTCGGC
>JANOQL010000204.1:0-1845 GCA_031414835.1 Sphingomonadales bacterium
TCCGGCCCGGTGATTGCCAAGTCGGGCGATCTGGCCGCACTCCTCACCAATCTCGAGGATGGCGATGTGCTGTTCATCGACGAAATTCACCGGCTGGCGCCTGCGGTCGAGGAAATCCTTTATCCGGCGATGGAGGATCGCGCGCTCGACATCATGATCGGCGAAGGGCCGTCGGCGCGCAGCGTGCGGATCGATCTGCCGCGCTTCACCCTCGTCGGGGCGACGACGCGCGCAGGGCTGCTGACGACGCCGTTGCGCGATCGCTTCGGGATTCCGGTGCGGCTCAATTTCTATTCACATGACGAACTCGAACTGGTGATCGCGCGCGCCGCCGGGCTGCTCGCGATGGCGATTGCCAAGGATGGTGCGGCGGAAATCGCCAAACGGTCACGCGGGACGCCGCGGATCGCCGGGCGTCTGCTGCGCCGGGTGCGCGATTTTGCGCAAGCCGCCGGGCATGATGTCGTCGATGCCAAGGCGGCCGATTCGGCGCTCAACCGGCTTGAGGTCGATGCGCTGGGGTTGGATGCGATGGACCGGCGCTATCTGATGATGATCGCCGATATCTATCGCGGCGGGCCGGTGGGCGTCGAGGCGCTTGCGGCGGGGCTCTCCGAACCGCGCGACACGATCGAGGATGTCGTCGAGCCGTATCTGTTGCAACTTGGCCTGATCGCCCGCACCGCGCGGGGACGGTGTTTGAATGCGCCGGGGTGGAAGCATCTTGGGCTGAACCCTCCCGCCGGATCGCAGGACGGACTGTTCGACGGTAAATAACGGCGTAGCCCCGACATTGCTGGTTCGCGCAAAGCCGCAAAGATCGCAAAGATCGCAAAGGGCGCAAAGAGGCTGTGCCACGCTCGAGATCCTTTGCGTTCTTCGCGGCCTTCGCCGCTTTGCGTGAACAAATACACTGCCTGCGGCGCGCCCACTGCTTTTTCGGGATTCTCAACCGTCGCCGCAGCGACTATCGATGCCAACATGTCGCCAGACGCTCCCTATCAAGGCCACTTTGTCGGTCGCGAACACCGTTTCGCGGTGCGGGTGTATTTCGAGGACACCGATTTTTCGGGCATGGTCTACCACGCGCGCTATCTGCATTTCATGGAACGCGCACGGTCCGACATGCTGGCGCGCGCCGGGATCGATCAGCCTGCAGCGTGGGCCGAGGGCGTCGGGGTCTACGCCGTCGCCGAACTGAGCATCAAATATCACCGCGCGGCAAAGTTCGACGATGGCCTGCTGATCGTCTCGACCGTCGAACATTTGCGCGCAGCCGCATGCACCATTCATCAGCGAGTCATGTTGCGCGACGAATTGATGGCCGACGCGACCGTGCTGGCAGCGTTTACGAAGAATGGCCGTCCGGCACGCCAGCCGGGGACATGGATGGCAGCGTTCACTGCGTTGCTGCCGAACCAAGAAGGACTTTCATGAACAGCATGGCGCTCTCGACCGATCCGACCACATTGTCTCCGGTCGCCCTCTTTCTTCAGGCCGATATTGTCGTCAAGATCGTGATGGTCGGCTTGCTGATCGCGAGCATCTGGACGTGGGCGATCATCGTTTCGCAATGGCAGCGGATGCGCAAAGTCAGCGCATCGAGCGAGGCATTCGAACGCGAATTCTGGAAAGCTGGTGACATCGACAAATATGCCGACAACTCCAAGGGCAGCGACGTGCCGAGCGCGCGGATTGTGTCTTCAGGTCTGGGCGAATGGCGGCGTTCGACACGCGGGCCTATCGATCGTGAAGGCACGCGTGCGCGGCTCGCCACGGTGATGGGTGCGACGATTGCGGCGGAGATCGACAAGCTTTCCGACCGGCTCAATATTCTTGCCACCG
>JANOQL010000205.1:0-5049 GCA_031414835.1 Sphingomonadales bacterium
CCCAGCGCCAGATTGGCGCGCATTTTTTCAATGCCTTGCAGTGCCGCTGCGCGCGGGTGTGAAATTCCGCCCGCATTTTTTGCCGAGGCCAGATTGCCAAGGCTCAACCCCGCATAATTGTGGCTCGGCCCGATCAGCCCGTCGAAGTTGATTTCTACCAGCTTACCAGCGTGCGACATGACAGACCCTGTCCCCGACCGTTACGTCAAGCAGCGCCGCCGCTTCGGGATCGATCACGATGCCCTCATCGCGAATCTCGACTTGAGCATAGGCCGCGACGAAATCGCCAAGCGTGCCACGCGAGACAAGCCGCTTTTCGCCCTCGATCGGCCTAATCGCCAGTATCTCGCTTTCGGCGGCTTCCCGCACGCTGCGGATCGCGTCGGTCCGCGCGGTCATCGTGGGGCCTCCATCGAAAATATCGATATAGCATTCCCAGTCGAAGCCTTCGTTTTCGAGCATCCGCATCGCGGCGCGGCCTGAAGGGTGGGGAAGGCCGATTGCGGCGCGCGCGGTATCGGTTAGCATCGCGGTGTAGATCGGATGTTTGGGCATCAGATCGGCGATGAACTGGTTGCCGTGGACAGCGTTGAACTCGTCCGCATCGTGGAAGCCCATGCCGAAAAAACGCCCGGCGAGGCCGTCCCAGAATGGCGAGCCACCCGCTTCATCGATCACCCCGCGCAGCTCGGCAAACGTCCGGTCGGCAAAACGCGCGCGATGACTGCGGATAAACAGATACCGGCTTCGCGCAATCAGCATACCAAGGCCGCCTGCGCGTTCGTTGGGGTGAAGAAACAGCCCGCCAACCTCGCTCGACCCTTCAAGATCGGTTACCAGTGTCAGCATTTCGGCCTTGAAGGTGCGGTTGAGTTCGACGCTGTGTTGGGTCAATTGGCCGATGCGATAGGAATAGAACGGGATTTTCTGCCCCACCATTGAAAACAGCTGGCAGGTTCCGCGCACTTCACCGGTCGTGGTGTTTTCGAGCACCAGCACGAACAGATCGTCTGCGATCTCGTCGGTCGCGCGACCAAGCGCCGCTGCCGACCGCTCAAGCTTTGCGGCAAGCGACTTGCGATCCGGTGGCAGATTGGTGAACCCGCCGCCAGTGAGCTTCGCCATCTCGTAAAGCGGCTGGAGATCGGACGGCTTTGCTGCGCGCATTCTGAAGCTCATAGCGTCCCCCGTTCGGCAATGCGCAGGATGGTGAGCGCCGAAAGCTGAGCGCGTTCGGACAATGACCCGACAATCAAAAACTCATCTTCCGAATGAATGGCGCCGCCACGTGGACCCATCGTATCGATCACAGGCACCCCGCACGCCGCGATATTGTTCCCATCGCACACCCCGCCGGTCGCGCGCATCGAAAGGTCGAGGCCAAGCGCGGCCCCGCATTCACGGACAATCCCAAACAGCGCCTGCGCGCCTGCGTCGATTGGCTTCGGCGGACGGTTAAACCCGCCATGCGTGCGCGCGTGAACATCATGTTCGGCGCAGATGGCGGCAATGGCATCGCGAAGGGCGATTTCGGCAAGTGCCATATCTTCGGGCGTATCAGGCCGCAGATTAACGCGAAGAATCGCCATATCGGGAACGATGTTGTTCGGCCCACCGCCATCGATCTTGGCTGGATTGACCTTAAGGCCGGGGCGGCGAAGTGAATTCAGCTTGAGCGCCAGCCCCGCCGCAGCAATCAGCGCGTTGCGCCCGTCTTCGGGATTGCGCCCTGCGTGGGCGGCCTTGCCATGGAGCTGGATTGAGAAGTTTCCGCTGCCCGGTCGTGCGCCTGCCAGCGTGCCATCCGGGAGGGCAGGTTCGTAAGTCAACGCCGCCATTTTCCCTTTGGCGAGGTTCGCAATCAACGCAGCCGAGGCCTGACTGCCGGTTTCCTCATCCGAATTGATGAGCACGTCATACCCGATCCGGTCACGCAGCGGAGATGCCTCTACGGCGTTCAAAGCGGCTAGGATCACCGAAATACCGCCCTTCATGTCAGCAGTGCCGGGGCCGTTCAGCACACCGTCTTCGCGCCAACGCAGCGACTGGAACCGATGATCGGCGGGGAAAACAGTATCCATATGCCCCGTCAGGAGAAGTTGAACCGGTGCTTCAGGTCGAACCTGGACGTGCAGGTGATCGCCGCGCTCGATCGCATGGACTTGCCCCGTTGCATCCATGCTTTCTACAGCGTCGGGGCGAACAAGGCGGACTTCGCCCGGCAGCGCCGCGAACGCATCGGCAAGCGTGCCCGCGACATCGGCCAATCCCTTGAGATTGCCCGTTCCGCTATTGATCGCGGCCCATTGCTCAACCTGCGCCAGCATCGGAGCGTCGCCTGCGCGTTCAAGCACGGGCATTTCGGTTTTGGTCAGGCTCCCCATTCCGCCTCCCTAGCATGATTGGCGATTGCCGCCACACTTCCCGCCGCTAAGCTGCAAGAAAAGGGAGAGGAACATGGCTGATCTCGACGGCAGGATTGCTCTGGTGACAGGAGCCGCAAAGGGATTGGGTGCCGCGATCGCACGTGCGTTAGCCGCAGAGGGCGCAAAAGTGATCGCGACTGATATATCTGCACCAGATGACCTTGCGCATGAGATCGATGGGATTGCATCCGCGCAGGATGTGACCAGCGAGGATCAGTGGATCGCCACTATGGCGATGGTCCGCGAGAAGGCAGGCGGGCTCGACATCCTGATCAACAATGCAGGCGTCTTCCTGGCCAAGCCGATCACCGAGACGACTTTGGAGGAGTGGCGGTTCGTTCAGGCGGTCAATGTCGAAGGCGTATTCCTCGGGCAAAAACACGCCATCCCGCTGCTTGCCGAACGGGCGATGAAATGGCGCGGTGGTGCGTCAATCATCAATCTTTCGTCCGTCGCGGGGCTGCGCGGCGCTGCACTTTGCAACGCGTATAATGCATCGAAGGGCGCCGTGCGGTTGATGACCAAGGGTGCGGCACTCGAACTTGCGTCTTTGAAGATTCGGGTAAATTCGGTTCATCCCGCGATCATCCAAACCGATATGGGTCAAGGGCTGGTCGATGATTTTGCAGCCGTGTCAGGCGCTGGCGGCAACGAGACCCGCGCGCAACTTGCCAGCCAGCATCCGTTGGGCGATTTCGGCGAGCCAAGGAATGTGGCTGATGCCGTCGTGTTCCTCGCTTCCGATGGCGCTGCCTTCATGACAGGATCAGAAGTGGTGGTCGACGGCGGCTGGAGCGCCAAATAGGGTTGGAAGTGACGATCCAATCGTCTTGCCAAGTCATGTCCCGCTGGCCATAGGCCCGATGACGGTTTCCTTCCCCAAGGACATTCGATCGCAGCTTTATCAAGGGGTTTCCATGTCAGACTATGTCAACCGCGCCGGTCTTTCCGTCGCGCCTGCTCTTGCTGATTTCGTCGAGAACGAAGCCACCGATGGCACCGGACTTGCCGCAGATGCAATCTGGAGCGGACTAGCCGACATTCTGACGCGTTTCGCTCCGGTCAACCGCGCATTGCTCGCCGAACGCGATGTCATTCAGGCGAAACTCGACGATTGGCACGCGGCCAATCCGGGGCCGATTACCGATATGTCAGGCTATCAGGCATTCCTGCGCGAGATTGGCTATCTGGTGCCAGAGCCTGCGCCATTCAGCATCGGCACTCAGAATGTCGATCCCGAGATCGCGACGATGGCAGGGCCACAGCTCGTTGTGCCAAGCCTCAATGACCGCTTCGTGCTCAATGCGGCAAATGCCCGCTGGGGCAGCCTTTACGATGCGCTTTATGGCACCGATGTTCTCGATGCGCCGCCGGCCAATCCCGGTGGATATGATATTGTGCGCGGCGAGGCGGTGATCGCCTATGCGAGAGCCTTTTTGAACCAGACGATCGCTGGCTGGGAAGTCGCGCTGTCGGGCGCATCGCATGAGAAGCTAATCGCGCAATCTGAACGAGAGGGCAGGGCGCGCTATCTGTTCAAAAACAATGGCTTGCATATCGAAGTTCTCGTCGATCCAAAGCAACCGGTCGGCGCTACCGATGCACTGGGCGTTGCCGATGTCATTCTCGAATCCGCTTTGACCACGATCATCGATCTCGAGGATTCAGTTGCAGCAGTCGACGCCGAAGACAAGGTGGCAGCGTATCGCAACTGGCTTGGGCTGATGCGTGGCGATTTGACAGCGTCGTTCGATAAGAATGGGCGGACAATGACGCGCGCGCTCGAGCCTGACCGGACTTATGGCGATCTGACGCTGCCCGGTCGCAGCGTGATGTTCGTGCGCAACGTCGGGCATTTGATGACCAACCCCGCAGTGCGCCTTCGCGATGGCAGCGAGGTGCCCGAGGGTATTCTTGACGCTGTCATGACGTCAATTTGCGCGCTGCACGACCTCAAAGCGCTGGGGCCGTATCGCAACAGCCGTGCAGGCAGCATCTACATCGTCAAGCCCAAGCAGCATGGGCCCGATGAATGTGCCTTGACCAACGATCTGTTCGATGCTGTCGAAGATATGCTCGGTCTTGCGCGTCACACGATCAAGGTCGGTGTGATGGATGAAGAGCGGCGGACGTCGGCCAATCTCGCCGCGTGCATCCATGCGGTGCGAGACCGGATCGTGTTCATCAACACTGGGTTTCTCGATCGCACCGGCGATGAAATGCACACAGCGATGCGCAGCGGACCGATGATCCGCAAAGCAGAGATGAAAACGAGCAGCTGGATCACGGCGTATGAGGCGCGCAATGTCCAGATCGGGCTGGCGTGTGGGCTTTCGGGTAAGGCGCAGATCGGCAAGGGCATGTGGGCGGCGCCCGATATGATGGCCGATATGATGGTTCAGAAGATCGGCCATCCAAAGGCGGGGGCAAATACTGCGTGGGTGCCTTCACCCACAGCGGCAACGCTCCACGCGATGCACTACCACAGTGTCGATGTGTTTGCGGTCCAGGCCGAACTGGCGAGCAAACTCACGCCGTCACTGGAACGCTTGTTGACGATCCCCGCAGCGCCACGCGGGCATAACTGGTCCGATGAAGATGTGCGGCAAGAGCTTGAGAACAA
>JANOQL010000206.1:0-1596 GCA_031414835.1 Sphingomonadales bacterium
ATGACCTTCATTGACCATCGGATACAGGCAGGCCTCGATAATCTCCTGATCGGTCACATCGCGTTTGGCGCGGTTCGAACGGCTGCGGAAATCCTCGATGATCGCGAGCGCTTCGGCGCTCGGCGTCCGGTTGCGCTTTTCGTCATAATCGTAAAAGCCCTTGGCATTCTTCTGCCCCCAGCGCCCGGCCTTGCACAATGCTTCGCGGATATTGGTCGGCTCCTTCGCCATGTCACGGTGCCATCCGATGTCGAGGCCGGCGAGATCACCCATCTGGAACGGGCCCATCGGGAACCCGAAATCGGTAAACACGCGGTCGATCTGTTCGGGCGTTGCCCCTGCCATCAGCAGGTCGTTTGCAGGCGCCTGCCGCTTCGACAGCATCCGGGTGCCGATAAAGCCGTCGCACACGCCCGAAACGACCGCGACCTTGCCGATCTTTTTGCCAATCGCCATCGCGGTGGCGAGCGCGTCGTCAGCGGTCTTCGCGCCGCGCACGACTTCGAGCAATCGCATCACATTGGCGGGCGAAAAGAAGTGCATGCCGAGCACGTCCTGCGGGCGGCTCGTCGCCGACGCGATTTCATCGACATTGAGGTATGACGTGTTCGACGCGAGGATCGCCCCTGCCTTGCAGATCGCGTCGAGCTTGGCGAACACCTCTTTCTTGACGCCCATATTCTCGTAAATCGCCTCGATCACCAGATCGCATTGCGCGAGATCGTCGAGGCTGAGCGACGGCGTCAGCAGCGCCATCATCCCCTCGACCTGCTCGGTGGTGAACCGACCCTTCGCCGCCGACGCTTCGTAATTCTTGCGGATCACGCCGACGCCCCGATCGAGCGCCTCCTGCTGTGTTTCGACGATCGTGACGGGGATGCCCTTCGACAGGAAATTCATCGTGATCCCGCCGCCCATCGTTCCAGCACCGATCACGCCGACCGACTTGATATCGCGCAGCGCTGTATCCTTGGGCAGGCCGTCGATTTTGGCGGCCTGACGTTCGGCGAAGAACAGATGGCGTTGTGCCGCCGACTGGCTGCCGCCCATCAGTTTCAAAAATTCGGCGCGTTCGAACTTCAGCCCGTCTTCAATATCGGGATGCGCAGCCGCCGCCGCGACGCAGCGCAGATTGGCATAGGGGGCTTCAAAACCCTTCCACTTGCGTGCGTTGTCAGCTTCGAGCTTGGCGATGATCGCGGTATCGCCGGTGACGGGCAGCTTGCCGACCGGGCGCGGTCCCTTGGCGATGCACGCGGTCGCAAACGCGATTGCATCGGCATGGAGGCTATCCTCACCCGCCATTGCATCGATCAGCCCCGTCTCAAGCGCCTTCTTGGCCGAGATTGGCTCACCCAGCGCACACATCACCGCTGCCTGTTCGACCCCGACCAATCGCGGCAGCCGCTGTGTGCCGCCGCCACCGGGGAGCAGTCCGAGTTTGACCTCAGGCACCCCGAGCTTGGCCGATGGCACCGCGATCCGGTAATGACAGCACATCGCGGTTTCGAGCCCGCCGCCGAGCGCCGTGCCATGGATCGCGGCGATGACAGGCTTGGTCGAGGATTCCATCTGCCGCAGCACCGCGCCGAAATC
>JANOQL010000207.1:0-4163 GCA_031414835.1 Sphingomonadales bacterium
GCCGAACTGATGGTGGCGATTGCGCGGCAGACGGTTGGCGACGGGCAAGTGATGGAAGCGCTGATGCCTGGGTCTGCGGGCGATGAATCGCTGTTGCCGCCGCAGCGCGAGGCGATTTCGATCCGCGGCTTAACGCCGGGCGTGGCCTATGATCTCGCGATGTGCTGTCACCCGGTGCCAGGAGACCGGATCGTCGGGCTGCGGCGGCCCGAGGAATCGATTGTCGTCCATACGATCGATTGCAACAGCCTCGCCGATGGTGTCGATGCCGATTGGCTCGATCTGGCGTGGGGCGATGGATCGGATGGCGCGACCGCGCGGCTGTCGGTGATTGTCAAGAACGAGCCAGGGTCACTCGGCATCATGTCCGGGATTCTGGGCAGCCACAAAGCGAACATCCTCAATTTGAAGCTCGATGCGCGTGACACGACCTTTCACACATTCATCGTCGATACCGAAGTCCATGATTTGCAACATTTGACGCGCATTGTTGCGGCGTTGCGTGCAGCGGACGCGATCGTGCAGGCAGACCGGGTGTGACGCCTGATTTTAGCGCGGCACGGGCAAACCCCGCGCTGATGGCTGCAGCATTGGCTCTGTCCGAAAACCGGCTTCATGATGCCGAACCGCTGCTCAAAGCCGAACTCAAGCGCGATCCGTTCGAAGTGACTGCGATGCGGATGCTGGCCGAACTAGCGGGGCGGATCGGGCGGTATCCCGATGCCGAAAACCTGCTGCGCCGCGCGGTCGAACTCGCCCCCGGGTTTCTCGCTGCGCGGTCGAATCTGGCGACGGTGCTGTATCGTCAGAACAAACCTGCCGAGGCCATTTCCGAGCTTGAAGCGGTGGCAAAGCTCGATCCTGACAATCCGGGCAACGCCAATCTGAAGGCCGCAGCGCATGGGCGGCTTGGCGATTATGCCGAGGCGATTGGTTTGTATGAAACGGTGCTGGACAAGCATGGCGGCCAGCCAAAGGTATGGATGTCGTATGGCCATGTTTTGAAGACTGTTGGGCGGCAGGCCGATGCGATTGCGGCCTACAGACAAGCCACCGGCATCGCGCCGCAGCTCGGCGAAGTGTGGTGGAGCCTTGCCAATCTCAAGACATTCGCGTTTGCCGATATGGATATCGCCGCGATGGAGGCAGCACTGGATCGCAGCGATCTGAAACCGGAGGATCGTTTCCACCTCCATTTTGCGTTGGGCAAAGCGCATGAGGATCGCAAGGATACCGCTCGTGCGTTCGGGCATTACGACACCGCCAACCGGCTGCGGCGCAAACTGTTATCCTATGATCCCGCAACGACAACTGCCCAAGTCGATCGCGCCATTTCGATTTTCACACCTGAACTTTTCGCAACGCGTGGCGGCAAGGGCTGCCCCGATCCCGATCCGATCTTCATCGTCGGGATGCCGCGTGCAGGGTCAACGCTGATCGAGCAAATCCTTGCCAGCCACTCTCAAGTCGAAGGCACGATGGAATTGCCCGACATGCCTGCACTTGCCGCGCGTGTTGGTGCGCGGGATGGGGGGCTGGCGGCGTTCTCCGATGAAGAACTGGCAGGGATGGGTGCCGAATATCTCGATCGCACGCGCATCCAGCGCAAAACCGGCAAGCCGTTTTTCATCGACAAGCTGCCCAACAATTGGGCGCACGTCGGCCTCATCCGGCTGGTGCTGCCCCATGCGAACATCATCGATGCGCGGCGGCATCCGCTCGGCTGCTGTTGGTCGAACTTCAAACAGCATTTCGCGCGCGGGCAATCGTTCGCCTACGGTCTCGACGATATCGGCCGTTATTATGCCGACTATGTCCGCCTGATGGCGCATTACGATGCCGTACAGCCCGGCGCGGTCCACCGCGTCATTTACGAAGCGATGGTGGACGATACCGAAGCGCAGGTGCGCAGTCTGCTCGAAGCCCTCGACCTCCCGTTCGAAAACACGTGCCTGCGCTGGTGGGAAAATGACCGCGCGGTTCGCACCGCAAGCTCTGAACAGGTCCGCAAGCCCATCTTCCGCGAAGGCACCGAAGGCTGGCAGGTGTTCGAACCATGGCTTGATCCGCTGAGATCTGCTTTGGGTCCGGTGCTCGATTACTATCCCGATGTTCCGACCAATTGGTCGCAAAACAGGCAAACAGCGTCAACGAACGCTTAACCGTCTGCGTTTCCGATATTGCGGCATTGCTGTGCGATTATCCCTGACATCGACGCCGGGGATAGCTTCGTATGAAAACGCTTTTGACCAGTATCGTGGTTGCAGTTGTGGGAACGACTGCCGCGCACGCCTCTTCGCCGCCACGGGTCGCGCAGGAACCGATGTATATCGCTTATCCAAAGGAAGCCTTCGCCAGCAAGGTCGAAGGCCGTGTGGCAGTCGAACTGACGGTTTCGGCACAGGGGCAGGTCGAAAACTGCGCTGTCGTCACTGGCATTGCACCAAGCCTTGATGAGGCCAGCTGCCGATTCTGGCAGCGGACGTTGTTCTATTCGGCGCAGGACGATCGCGGCCAGCCCGTGGCAGCGGTGATCCGCAAGCATAGCGAATGGCGTCTGCCCTACGCGGCGCGGTAAGCTGGTAACTTGAAGCCCAGAATAAACCGCTCATGTCGAGCGAAGTCGAGACACAGGTTCGAGCGCAGCCGAGAACCTTCTTCTGTGCGGATAACGATCTCGGCGTCGCTCGAGGCAGCCTCTCGGCGTCGCTCGAGGTGAGCGGATTTTGATCGTGATCCCAGTCACCTGATGACTGCATAGCCATGCTACCGGCTCTATCAGGAGGGCCGGGCCATGTTCCACGGAAATGTCAGCCTCGAAATCGCCGAAGGCTTGAAGCGCTTACGCAAGCGGATCGAGACGGCAAACATTCCGCCATCCAAACTCGATGAAACGCTCAACATCGCCACATGGAATGTACGCGAATTCGGGCGCAAACGCCGAAGCGACGCTGCGATCCATTACATCGCCGAAATCATCGGCCAGTTCGATCTGATTGGCATCGTCGAGCTGCGCGACAATCTTTCCGATCTCAACCGCGTGCTGCCGATCCTCGGGCCATATTGGGATGTCGTCTATTCGGACGCGCTGCTTGATGACGGCGGGAATCGCGAGCGCATTTGCTATCTGTTCGATTCGCGCACTGTCCGCTTCAACGGGCTGGCGTGCGAACCGTCACCGCCACGCAAGAAACGCGGGACCGAATATCTGGCTGACGAAAGCTGGTGGCGCGCGCCTTATGTCGCGTCGTTCAAATCGGGCAATTATGATTTCCTCGCCTTCACCACGCACGTTCGCTGGGGCGATGACGATCTGGCGCGAGAGAAGGAAATTCAGGGACTCGCCAACTGGCTAGGGGCCAAATTCGACGAAAAGCTGGCGGAAGATAAGGACATCATCGTGATGGGCGATTTCAACATCCCCAGCCGCCAAAGCCCGATGTTCGCTGCAATCACCTCACGCGGGCTCTCGATCCCGGCGGCGCTGATCGCCGACGAATTCGGATCGAACCTCGCGCGCGACAAACGCTATGACCAGATTTTGCACTACACCCAGTTTCCCGAACTCTTCACCAATGCCGGCGGCGTACTCGACTTTTATGCAAGCGACCACAAGCCGCTCTTCCCCGATCTGACCAAGGCCGAATTTACGTATCAGATGTCGGATCATCTGCCGCTTTGGATCCAGATCAACACTGATATCGACGGGATGGTGCTCGATCAGATTATCCAGCGGAAGCGGGGGTAGAGTCGGGCCGACTTATCCGTTCTCGCATCCGATCCTGATTGCCGTCAGAACTCCGTCGAGATTGTTTCGCACCTCTTCGTTGGTGAAATGGAGCACGCGATAGCCGTGGCCTGCCAGTGCGGCATCGCGGGCAGCATCCTTTTCTGAGCTGTGCGTCATTCCATCCACTTCGACCGCTAGCTTGACCGAAGGGCAGACAAAATCGCAGATGAAGGGGCCGATCACGGCCTGTCGGCGGAATTTGAAGCCGTTGAGCTGGGACCGCGAAAGCGATCGCCACAGCATAACCTCGAAGGGCGTCGGCTTGCGTCGCATCTCTCTGGCGAAGTTGAGAAGGCGGGGATCGATGCGTCTCACTTTCCTTTCTTAGCCCCTCCCTGAAAGGGAGGGGAAGGGGGTGGGTATCGCCGAAGGC
>JANOQL010000208.1:0-9574 GCA_031414835.1 Sphingomonadales bacterium
TGCGCTGGCAGCAATCGGTTTTGCCGCAATCGCGATCTGGATCGGCGCGCGCCGCCGGTCTGCCCGGCATGTGCTGCCATTGGCGCTGGCGTGTGCGGTAACCGCGATCTGGGCGCTGCTCGCAGCGATCGTTTCGCCCGATGCGCTTGCCGCGCAAATTGGGGAAGCCATGCGCAACGCGGCATGGCTGGGGTTCCTCTATGCGTTGTGGCGACAAGGAAATGGCGCGACGCGCACAGGCGGGGTGGTCGCGCTGTACATTGTCATGTTTGCCTTGACCGGAGTTTCAATCGGTGTTGTCGTGCTGCTGCAATCGCCACCGCGCTACACCGCGCTGCATGACGCTATTGCGCTAACCCTGCAGACGCTGCGGATTACAGGCGCGATCGGCGGGCTGGTTTTGGTGCACAATCTCTATCTGGCAGCGCAAGTCGAAGCGCGAGCCGCCATCCGGCTGCCGATGGCGGGGCTGGCGGCGCTGTGGCTTTACGATGTCAATCTGTACACCATGGCGTATCTCGGCCGCGGCTGGACCGATGCGCTGTTCGCGGTGCGCGGGGTGGTGGCACTCACCGCAGCACCGGCTTTTGCGCTGGCGGCACTCCGCACCCAGACCTGGTCGTTGCGATTATCGCGGACGATGACGTTCCAATCGCTCGGTCTTGTCGCGTGCTGCGTCTATATCGTCGTCGTGCTGATCGTCACCTCAGCACTCGACATGCTCGGCGGGGAAGCGGCGCGGACTGCGCAGATATTGGTGGTGTTCGCAGCATCGCTTGCGGCACTCGTGCTGCTACCCTCGCAGCGGTTCCGGGCTTGGTTCCGCGTCAAGATTGCCAAACATCTGTTCCGGCATCGCTATGATTACCGCGCTGAATGGCTGCGTTTTACCGAAACACTCGGGCAGCCAGGAGACGATGAGGCACCGCTCGGCGCGCGTGTCGTGAAAGCGGTGGGGGACATTGTCGAATCGCCCGGCGGGCTGTTGTTCGTGCCCGAGGCAGGCGGCAGTGTTTCAGTGCAGGCCGATTGGAACTGGCTTGCAGATGCGGCTCCTGCATCGCTGCTGATGAGCGAGGTTTCGCGGAACTGGTTTGCCGAAGGCGGGCGTGTGATCGAACTCGACCGGTTGCGCGATGGTGCCGATCGCGTAACCGAAGGCGATGCCCGGCATGTCCCGCAGTGGATGGTTTCCGAACACCGCGCGTGGGTGCTGGTGCCGCTCGTCCATTTCGGCAAGCTGGCAGGGCTGGTTCTACTCGAACGGCCTGCGGTCGATCGCGCTCTCGATTGGGAGGATTTCGACCTGCTCAAGGTCGTCGGGCGACAAGCGGCGAGCTATCTTGCCGAGGCGCGCGGACAAGAAGCATTGTCGGATGTGCAACGCTTCGATGAATTCAACCGCCGCTTTGCCTTCATCATGCACGACATTAAAAATCTGGTCAGCCAGTTGAGCCTGCTGACACGAAACGCCGAACGCCACGCCGATAATCCGGAATTTCGTGCTGACATGATCGTCACGCTTAAAAACTCGACCGACCGGATGAACGATCTGCTCGCGCGGTTGTCGCAGCATAATAAGGGCAAAGGCGAATTGCCGCGCGCGATTGCAGCAGGAAGTGTGTGCGAAGCTGTCGCGCTGGCGCGACGCGGGCAACATCCCGTCGTGACGTCGGGCGAAGCGCGGCTGCTGGTCCGCGCCGATCCGCAGCGGTTCGAACAGGCTCTGTCGCATTTTGTCCAGAACGCAATCGACGTCAGCCCCCCTGCCGAACCCGTTTCGATCCTGATTACGTGTACCGAAGAAGAGGGACGGATTACGGTGGCAGACAAGGGCGGCGGAATGGCGCCGGGCTTTATCCGCGAACAATTGTTCAAGCCGTTCGTATCGACCAAGCCGGGCGGGTTTGGGATCGGCGCGTTCGAAGCTCAGGCGCTTGTTCAGGCAATGGGGGGGCGCATTGAGGTATCAAGCCGCCCTGGATATGGCACCGAAATGACGATCGTACTGCCATTGGCGCGCGAAAATGACCTGCTGCCCGCAGGTGAGGTGCTGGCCGCGTGACGCAGGTGTCCAAACCCAAATTGCTGATCGTCGAAGATGATGAAGGCCTGCTCCGCCAACTCCGCTGGGCCTATGAGGATTATGAAGTCATCACCGCAACAACGCGCCCCGAAGCCATTGCTGCCCTGCGCGCTGAAGAGCCTGTCGTTGTCACACTCGATCTGGGATTGCCGCCCGATCCTGACGGGACGAGCGAGGGATTTGCTGCACTTGCCGATATCTTGCAGCTGAAGCCCGATTGCAAAGTGATCGTCGCATCAGGCCACGGCGCCCGCGAAAGCGCGCTGCGAGCAATTGCGGGCGGTGCTTATGATTTTTATCAGAAGCCGGTCGACATCGACGAGCTTGGCATGATCGTGCGTCGCGCATTTCACTTGCATGCGATCGAAGCCGACAATCAGAGGCTGGCAGAAGCGGCAGGGCAGGGGGAGGCCGTGCTCGGCGGATTGATTACCGCCGCTCCTGAAATGGCGAAGGTTGCACGGACGATCGAACGCGTGGCCAATGCCGATGTCACCGTGATGCTCTTGGGCGCAAGCGGAACGGGTAAGGAAGTGCTCGCGCGCGGGCTCCACCAGACGTCGCGCCGCGCCAAGGGGCCGTTTATCGCGATCAACTGCGCCGCGATTCCGGAAAACCTGCTCGAAGCCGAATTGTTCGGCCATGAAAAAGGCGCGTTCACCGGCGCGGTCAAAATGACACAAGGCAAGATCGAACTGGCCGAAGGCGGGACGTTGTTTCTCGACGAGGTCGGCGATATTCCGCTGCCGTTGCAGGTCAAGCTGCTCCGGTTTATCCAGGAACGAATTATCGAACGGATCGGCGGGCGTGCCCAGATCGCGGTCGACACGCGGATCGTGTGCGCGACGCACCAGAACCTTGATGCGATGACCGCCGACGGCAGCTTCCGCGAGGATCTCTATTACAGGCTCGCCGAAATCGTCGTGAAGATCCCGTCGCTTGCCGAACGTCCGGGCGATGCAGCACTGCTCGCGCGGCATTTCCTCAATCGTTATGCGACGACGATGAACCCGCTGGTTAAAGGGCTGGCCCCCGACGCGATGGCGGCAATCGATCGGCACGAATGGCCAGGCAATGTCCGCGAGCTCGAAAACCGGATGAAACGCGCCGTGATCATGGCCGATGGCAAGCTGGTGACCGCCGCCGATCTTGATCTGGTGTCGCGCGAAGATGGCGCTGGCGAAGATGATGCGATCAATCTGCGCAGCGTTCGCGATGAGGCGGATCGCAAGGCGATCCGCCGGGCACTGGCGCGGAGCGAGGGCAATATCTCGACGGCGGCAAAGCTCTTGGGCATCAGCCGCCCAACGCTGTACGATCTGCTCAAACAACACGGATTGCAGGCCGCATGAGAGGGGTCGTCTGGGCAGCCCTTCTGTCGGCCGCACCAGCCTATGCCGCCGACCGGCAGGTCGCGCGCGAAACTTTGGAAGACGCGGCCACTTATTTTTTCAGCGGCAACATGCGCGCGGCGCGGATTGAAGCCCTGAATGCCGTCAAGGCCGATCCGCAATGGGGTCTGGCACACGCAATGCTCGCGCGGACGCAGATCGCGCTGGGCGATGGCGCAGGTGCAGAGGCACAGCTGAACCGCGCGATCAAGGCCGGAATGCCAGTCGCGCAGCTGACGCATCTTGGTGCCCATGCGGCACTGATGCAAGGCGATGCACCGCGCGCGCTGATCCTGTCGCGCCGCCCGGTCGCAAGCGCGGTCTCTCAAGCCTATGCACGACGGATCGAAGCTGCGGCGCTCGCTGCGACGGGTGAGATGGACGCTGCGGCAAGAGGGTATGATGCAGCGGTTGCCGCCAACCCCAATTCGTCGATGCTCTGGACCGACATCGCGCGCTTTCGCCTGAAGCAAGGCAATGTCGGAGGGGCAGGCACATCGGCTGCGCGCGCGGTCGAACTCGATCCGTCGAATGTCGAAGCACTGATCCTGTCAGGCCAGCTGGTCCGCGGCCAATATGGACTGATCGCCAGTATCGGCTGGTTCGACCGGGCGTTGGACGTCGATCCCAATAACCTCGTGGCGTTGGGAGAGCTTGCAGCAACGCATGGCGATGCGGGTCGCTATGGAGACATGCTGCGGTTGACGCGGCGGATGCTTGCGATCGATCCGGTCAATGCCCGCGCGCTGTATCTGCAAGCGGTCATGGCGGCGCGTGCCAGGCAATATGAGGTGTCGCGAACGCTGGTTTACAAAATCGGCGACCGGATGAACGGCGTAGCTGGAATGCAGCTGCTCAAAGGCATTCTCGCACTCGAAGCCGGAACGTGGGAGCAAGCGAAGCTGGCACTTGAGCCGCTGCAATGGAATCAGCGGAGCAATCTTGTCGCGCGGCGGCTGTACAGCATCGCCTTGCTCAAAGCAGGCGAAACCAAGGAGGCGTTTTTCCGGCTTGCTCCGCTCGGCGACCGCGCCGATGCCGACAGCTACACGCTCCTCACACTGGCAGCGATGCAAGAAGGCATCGGGAACTGGCGCGGCGCGGGGGATCTGCGTGATCGCGCAGCGACAAGCGGGCGAGTGACTGCGCCGCCGTTCGATCTTTACGGCGTGTTTCGCCCCGATTCGGCCGCCAGCGGGCGCGATGATAATGCCGACGTGGCGATTCCGCGCATTGCGAGCCTGATCGCGAGCGGAGACGCTGGATCAGCGCTCCCGCTGGCGCAGGATGTGGCGCAGCGCAACCCGGGTGCAGCAGGCGCGCAGATGTTGCTTGGCGACGTGCTCGAAGCGACCGGCAACATCGCCGCCGCTGCTAATGCCTATCGCCGCGCAGCCAATGTGGAATTCAGCGAGAATATCGCGCTCCGGCTCTATTCGGCGCTCCAGCGAAGCGGGCAGGCCGCAGCAGCGCTCAACGTGCTCGACATTTTTCTGGCGCAAAATCCGCAAAACCTGCCTGCGACGCTGCTCGCCGCCAATGCGCAGCTGCAGGCGGGGCAGTGGAACACGGCGATCGCGACGATCGACAGCGTGCGCTTGCGCATCGGCAATCGCGATCCTGTGCTGCTGACAGGGCTCGGCTGGGCGTGGTTCAAAAAAGGCGATGCCGTACGGGGCTTGCGATACAGCAATGCCGCTTTGCAAATGGCTCCGGGAAATCCGGTTGTCGCAGGCACCAATGGCTGGATGCGGTTTGAAAGCGGCAATGATCCCAAGGGTGGGCGTGCATTGCTGATGAAAGCTGCCAGGATCGCGCCTGACAATACGCAACTGCGCAGTTGGCTCGCCAAGGCGCGGAGCTGAAGTGTCCTACAGATGTGTGCAAATCGCTGTCCCAGTCGGCGCGTTTTGTGGCAGACCCTTTGGTGTTCGTTTCATTTCGATTGTTTGGCAGCGTTTCGATGACCGAAGATAGTCTCCGCAGGATTGCCGATGCGCTTGATCGTCTTGCGCCACCGCTTGCCGATCCGGTCGATCCGGCTTCGGCCCCGGCATGGGCGTGGGACGGGAAGGCGCTGTATCCTGTTACCGGTTTTGCCCCGCTTGCCCTCACTTCCCTGACCGGGATCGATAGCCAGTGTGATAGCCTCCTCAGCAATACGCGTCGTCACGCCGCTGGCCATGCCGCGCACGATGCTTTGCTCTGGGGAGCACGCGGCAGTGGCAAATCGGCGTTGGTGAAGGCCGTGATTGCAGCGGTGCAGGCCGAAAATGCGGCGCTGGTGCTGGTTGAGGCGGCATCGGATGCGCTTGCGAGTCTGCCTTCATTGTTTGCGGCTATCCGCGACTGGACGGTGCCGGTGGTGGTGTTCCTCGACGATCTGGCGTTCGAAACTGGCACAGGCGAAGCCAGAGCGTTGCGATCGCTGCTCGAAGGCGGTGCACAGTCCCGTCCACCGCATGTCCGGCTGTATGTGACTTCGAACCGTCGCCACATCGTCTCGCGCGACATGGCAGAGCAAGAATCGGCGATCAACATCCGCGATGTCGTCGATGACCGGCTGGCGCTGGCTGACAGGTTCGGGTTGAGCCTTGGCTTTCATGTCTGCGATCAGGAAACATGGCTTGATATGGTGCGCGGCTACGCAACGCATCTCGGTCTGGCTTTCGATGAAGCCGACGCACTGACCTTCGCGGCCCAACGCGGCGCCCGCTCAGGCCGGATCGCGTGGCACTATGCGGTCGAACTCGCGGGCCGGGCGGCGAAGGCAATCTAACCTTCAACCTGCTCCGCCAGCATCAGCCAGCGTTCTTCGGCAGCATTCTTCTCTACCCGCGCGGCATCGATTGCCGTGGTCAAAGCGGCAAACCGCGCCGGATCGCGGGTGTAAAGGTCGGGATCGGCCAGCGCCGCTTCGTCGCGCGCGATGGCAGCAGCAATCTCGTCGATCCTCGTGGGCAGCAGGTCATAATCGCGCTGGTCCTTATAGGTCAGCCGCGTGCGCTGCACCGGCGGGGCAATCTCGGGCTTGGGTGCCGCAGACGATCTTGACGTGGCCTTGGCTTTTGGCGCGGTCCGCTTCGCCTCCCAATCGGCATAGCCGCCCGCAATAATATCGACCTTGCCGCTGCCATCGAGTCCGAGCGTGATCGTGACTGTCCGGTCGAGGAAATCGCGGTCATGGCTGACGATCAGGACGGTGCCGTCATAATCGGCGATGGTTTCCTGCAACAGATCGAGCGTCTCCATATCGAGATCGTTGGTCGGTTCATCGAGCACCAGCAGGTTTGATTGGCGGGCGAATTCGCGCGCGAGCAACAGCCGCGATTGTTCGCCGCCTGACAGCGTCCCGATCCGTGCATCGGACAGGCCGGGTTCGAACAGGAATTCCTTGAGATAGCCCTGGATATGCTTGCGGGTGCCGCGCACATCGATCCAGTCTCCGCCATCGGCAAGCACATCGCGGACGCGCTTTTCGGGCTGCATCAGCGCGCGCTGCTGATCGATCACGATGCCGTTCAACGTCTTGGCGAGCACCACTTTCCCCGCATCGGGCGCGATTTCACCGGTCAGCAGCTTGAGCAACGTCGTCTTGCCCGCACCATTGGCCCCGACCAGACCGATCCGGTCACCGCGCTGGATGCGCAGGCTGAAATCCTTGATGATAGTTCGCGATTTCCCCTCCCCTCCGCTCACCTCGAGCGAAGTCGAGAGGCAGGGTGCGCTGGACTGTGTCTCGACTTCGCTCGACATGAGCGGGTTTGTTGGATAGCTTTTCCAAACCCCCTGCGCATCGATGGCGGTCTTTGTGCGGACATCGTCGCTGGCCAGGCCGATCTTCGCTGTCCCTTGCGGTCCAAGCATTGCCGCCCTGCTCGCGCGCATCTGATTGAGCTTTTCCAGCCGACCCTGGTTACGTTTCCGCCGCGCCGTCACCCCGCGTTCGAGCCAGTGCAGTTCGATCTTCAATTTGGCATCGAGCTTGTCGGCGGCGCGCCCCTCTTCGGCAAAGGCGCGTTCCTGCCATGCCTCGAACCCGCCATAGCCGATCTCGGCGCGCCGCACCGTCCCCCGGTCGAGCCACAAGGTCTGCCGCGTCAACCGGGTGAGGAAGGTCCGGTCGTGGCTGATCGCGACAAACGCGCAGGTCGATCGCTGGAGCCAATCCTCGAGCCACGCAATCGCGGTCAGATCGAGATGGTTGGTCGGCTCATCGAGCAGCAGCACATCGGGATCGATCGCAAGCGCACGCGCAATCGCGGCGCGGCGACGTTCGCCACCCGACGCTGTTGCCGCCGCGCGATCCATGTCGATCCCGATCTGACTGGCAATGGCTTCGACCTCGTGCCGTGCTGGCGCTCCATCCCCCGACAAGGCAAAATCCATCAGCGTTGCAAAGCCTGCCAGCGACGGTTCCTGTTCAAGCAGCACGACACGGCTGCCGGGAACGACCGTCCGCCGCCCCTCATCGGCCTCGACGCGATCCGCGAGCAGCCGGAACAGCGTCGATTTGCCAGCACCATTGCGCCCGATCAGCGCCAGCCGGTCGCGCGGTTCGATATGGACATCAAGGCCACGGAACAGCCAGCCGCTGCCTTGAACGATGCCAAGGCCTTCATAGGCAAGGATAGGGGCAGGCATAAGGCTCGCGTTTCTTGGCAGTTGGGTGAACGGGGGCTGCGGGAGCCATTCATAGGCTATTCAACGCGCAGCCCCTATGCCAAGGCCATGTCGATGGTCAAACACATGATCGCTGCGGTTTTGGTGGCAGGCCTTTGTTTGCCTGCTGTAGCGCAAAGCCGCCGTGCCGAAGCAGAAGCTGCGTATCAGGCAACGCGTGAAGGCGCGGTCAAGCCTCTCCGCAGCATCGAAAACGGCATTGTACCCCGGATGAAAGCGCGCGGTGCCGATTATATCGGGGCCGAGTTCATCGACGCCAATCAACGATACCGGTTGAAATTCATGCGCGGATCGTCTGTGATCTGGGTTGATGTCGATGGCCGCAGCGGGGCGATTGTCGGGCGCGCTGGCGAATAGATTGGCAAAGACGTGATAACAGGGAGATTAGCATGCGCGTTCTGATCGTCGAGGACGAGCCGACGCTCGGCACCCAGCTCAAAAACACGCTCGAGGGCGCAGGCTATGCCGTCGATCTCGCGACCGATGGCGAAGATGGCCATTATCTGGGGTCTACTGAAAATTACGATGCGGTGATCCTCGATCTCGGCTTGCCCGAAGTCGATGGGCTGACCGTGCTTGATCGCTGGCGCAAGGAAGGCAAGGTGATGCCCGTTCTTGTGCTGACCGCGCGTGACAGCTGGTCGGACAAGGTGGCAGGGCTCGATGGTGGCGCCGATGATTATATGGCCAAGCCGTTCCAGACGCAGGAACTGATCGCCCGGTTGCGCGCACTGATCCGACGGGCTTCGGGCAATGCCTCGTCCGAACTGATCGCAGGCGAAGTCCGGCTCGATACGCGTTCGGGCCGCGTCACGCTCGCTGGTGAGCCGATCAAGATGACAGCGCAGGAATATAAGCTGCTGAGCTACCTGATTCACCACAAGGGCAAGGTCGTCAGCCGCACCGAGCTGATCGAGCACATCTACGATCAGGATTTCGACCGCGATTCGAACACGATCGAAGTGTTCGTCACGCGCATCCGCAAGAAGCTGGGGCAGGATGTCATCACCACGATCCGCGGGCTTGGCTACAGCCTCGATGAGCCAGCGTAACATCGCTCCCCCAGCGGGTCGGAGAGGATAGTGAGCGAGGCTGACCCGACCATCGTTGCCAAGCCCCGGCCCCCGGCACAAGCCATCGGCGGTTGGCGCAGCCGGTTGACCGGCGGTTCGCTCTCGCGGAGGATGATCGGCGTTGCCGCAGCGTGGATTCTCGTCCTGCTCGTCGGCGGCGGATGGGCGCTTGATCGCGTGCTGACAGGGGCAATCACCAGCAATTTCGATGAAGGCCAGCAATATGTGCTGACCTCGATGATTGCGGCGGCCGAGATCGACGATTTCGGCGAAGTCCGGCTCAACCGGCCGTTGGGCGATCAACGCTTTCTGGAACCTTATTCGGGGTTTTACTGGCAGGT
>JANOQL010000209.1:0-9966 GCA_031414835.1 Sphingomonadales bacterium
GCGCGGGAGTGGAATAATCCTTGGTCGGGCGAGGCAGTCAAAGTCATGCAGATCAACAACGACCCAGTCAATTCTCGCCCGAGCTTTGCGTATGATGAAGCCGGAAAGCCAAGCAATCCGATGCGGTTCCGCCGGCAAGGCCGCTGGATGTTCATGCCGCTAGAAGCGCCGCTATTTTACACCAATCCCCTGTCAGGCGAGTACCAGGATTATATTGGCGGCAAATATCACGCGATGGAGATTTTCGATTTTGCATTCGATGCCAACGAAATGCTCGATACCAAGAACCCGACAGCTTATCCTGCGATCGCGTGGGTGCGGATATCTGACTGGATGCCGTGGATGAAAATGCGCGGCCGGCAGGGCCAGATGGTCTTCAACGCAATGGGCAGCAAACTCAAAACTTATGATGAACTGCCCAAGGTCATCAAGAATGAGATTGCGCTGAACTACCCCATTTACACAACGCCGCCGCCCGGAGACGACACGCGCCCCAACGAAACCACATGGACGATGTTCAAAAAATGGGTTGAGGCTGAAAAAGTAAAATCCGGCAAATAGCATGATCACGCGGCGCTCTCTGATGGGAGGGGCGAGCGCCGCGATCATTGCGGGGGCCGCCCATCGCCCGGCCTGGGGAAAGACACAGGCCGATGTGGTCGTCATCGGCGCGGGGTTGGCGGGGCTGTTTGCGGCGCATCGTGCCGAGGTTGGCGGACTCAAAGTCATTGTGCTGGAGGCAGAGGCACGCGTCGGCGGCAGGTTGCTCACACTTGACGATCTTCCGGGGCGACCAGAAGCAGGCGGCGTTCAGGTCGGGCAAAGCTACAAGAACGTTTTCGCGATCGCCGACGATCTGAAAATTCCGCTTATAGAGGATAGCGAAAGCCAGCGCAGCGCACTGTATTGCATTGGTGGAACGACTGTAAGCCAGGATGATTGGCGCATATCGTCCGCCAACGAACTGACTGGCGATGAGCGTAAAATTGCGCCCGCTGCTCTTTCATCGTTTTACAACGCTCGGCTGCCGCGCCTCGAATCGCCTGAAGACTGGACAACATCTGATGCCATCGCTCGCCTTGATCATTCATATGAAACGGCACTCGCAGGACTTGGCGCGAGTCCTGAGGCGCGAAGGCTCATCGGGGCCAATCTGAACGCCAATGGGAGCGACACCTTGTCGACGCTTCACGTCGCACGAAGCGCTGCCATTTTGCGCGCAGGTGCAGGCCCGAGCTACACCATTGACGGTGGATCGCAGCGGCTTCCTGAGGCGATGGCTGCATTGATCAATGGCCCGGTTCGGTTGCGCCAACCAGTTGCAGCGGTCGAGGAAAGCCGGGACGGGGTCTGCGTCGTATTGAGAAACGGGAAGTCGCTCCATGCCCGGCATGTAATTTGCACCATTCCCTTTTCGGCAATGGGTGCCGTCAAGCTGTCAGGAATCGATGATCCTGTCGTCGATCGGCTGATCCGTCGGCTTGCCTACACGATGGGCAGCTTCGTCTATCTGCAAGCATCCGAACCCTTCTGGCTTATTGACGGTCATCCCGCGACGTTGTGGACCGATGACCCGCTCGTGGGACGTGTGTTTGCGCTTGGGATTGACCCACCAATGCTCAAAGTGTTCGCAACCGGGCGAGTGGCCGCACAGATTGACGCGCTATCCCCCGATGTTGCGGCCGCGACAATTATTGCAAGAATTGAAACCGCGCGGCCCTCGTCAAAAGGAAAACTAAAGCCGCTTCGGGTTTTTAGCTGGCAGAAACAGCCTAGCGCGCAAGGTATTTACCACCATCTCACGCCCGGCGTCGCTGCCGATCTGGCCATCCTGTCTCGGCGCACAATCGGTCGCGTCCACTTTGCAGGCGAACACCTCGCGATCTGGCATTCAGGAATGGAAGCTGCGCTCGAATCTGGGGAACGAATTGGCAGAATGCTCGCCGAACGAGCTTGAAATGGCGCTGAGGCGTCTTGCGGGAAAAAGGATGGAGACGGTGCCTATGCCATCTCCATCCTTCGCATTTGATTATTAGAAACCGGCAGTCATGATCACACCGAACCGCCGTCCGGGACGAAGCCCTGCAATGAAGTTGCGACGCAAATCATTGCTGGCATCGGCATAACGAATGATCTGCGAAACCGCGTCTTCATCGAACAGGTTCTTGACATAGAACTGCACTTTGAAGCGGTCATTCTGCAATCCAAGTCGCGCATCGACAACAGCCGAACCGCCTGTCTTTGCGAAATTCAAAACCTGGTCGAAACTTGATGAGATAATGTTGACATTGGCCCCCGCAAACAGGTTCCAATCCCCCGAACCAAGCGGCGTCCGATAGTCAAGATCGACAAACATCGTGTGTTGCGGCGCCCTTGGGATGCGTTTGTCCTTGATCGAACCGAACGTCGATTGACAACCCGCCACTGCCGGGAACTGGTCTCCCTTCGAACAATTGACGAGCCCATCGTCCTGCACATCGAAAATGAGACCCAGATTCTCATCAGTGCCAGACGTAAATTTGGCACCGGCATAAGCATAGTTGGCGGTTACCGTCACGCGGCGATCAGGGCGCAATGTCAGCTCGAACTCAGCGCCGTCGACTTTTGCATTTCCGCCGTTCCGCGTGAGTGAAACTTGGTTTGGCGGAACCGAAATGTTCTGGGTGATCTGATAACCCCTGATTGTCGTATGATAGAGCGCCAGATTGGCGATGATTGCCCCATTCATGAAGCTGTTCTTGAATCCAAATTCATAGGTTTTGTTATCTTCGGGGTCGAACGTCGGAAACCCCGCTGTGATAGCCTGGTTGCTGTTGAAGCCACCGGGTTTCTGACCTTCTGCATAAACCGCATAAAGCAAGTGATTGGGCGCTGGTTGGAAGCTCAGCGTCGCGCGCGGTGTGAATTCCTTGAATGTTGCCTGCACAACACGCGGAGCAGGCGCAATGCTGCCATTGTTGAACGTCTGCGTTGCCTGACGGATTTTCTCTTCGGCATACCGGCCTTCGGCGCTGATCGAAAGCGTATCGGTAAGGTTGTATGTGATTGATGCGAAAACCGCTTTATTCTCTATATCGAAATTATTGGTGTTGCGCGATTCATTGAGAACTGTTGCACCCGGCACGATCACAAGCGGCGTTGTCGACGCGCAATATGACAATTGTGCACACAGCGAAGCGCGGGCGGCATCGGCATTGGCTTGCGCTCGTGCCAGAGATCCTGGAGGCACCACCCGCGTATCGCGAGCGTCATCGGATTGATCGAAATAATACCCGCCAAGGAGAAGCTTCAGACTATCGGTCTCGTAAAACAGCCTGAGCTCCTGGCTAAAATCCTTGGTGATCTGGCGGTTCGAAAATGTGAAATCCTGCACAGCCGATGACAAAACCGTAACATTGCGGACCCGCCCGGTTCCTGCAGGCACTGTTGCAGGCGATGGCGTGAATGCAAAAATGACTAGCTGGAGCGATTGCGGTGTATAGTCCCCATCGACCTTGGTATTCGCGGCCCGCCGGTTATACCCGGTCAGCGATGTCAGCGTGAGATTGTCGCTCAAATCGAAATCGAACCGAGCCGCGCTGTTGAACGTTTTGGCTTCGAGACCAACATTTTCAGGATCGACAAACTGGCGGGTAAAATCGGTGCTGACCTGTCGCGGCTGAATCGTGCCGCAGAAATATCGCCCGCGTCCGCGATACAGTGCGCCATTGTCATTGAAGCAGTTGTTCGCATTGGCGCTCTGCGCGAAAATCGCGGGCTGGCCATCGTCGGTAATATTGTAGTTCGCCCTGATCGACCCGCGAACCGGCCCGCCATTGTCGAATTGAAGCAGGCCGAAGGCAGACTTGGTTTGTTGTTTCCCGATTCGTGACCCGTCGAATGCATTCCGGAATTCGCCGTCATTATCGTAGTAGCGCGCGCCGAGCGACAGACCGAGCCCGTCCGTAATTGGCCCGCGAATGCTCGCGCTGACTTCGTACCGACTGTTTTCTGCGACGTCCGCCTGAATGCGGCCTTCCCACTTATCGGACGGCGTTTTGGAAATCAGATTGATCGCCCCGGAATAAGTGTTGCGGCCATACAACGCCGACTGCGGTCCTTTCACCACCTCGATGCGTGAGATCGTATCGACGTCATAATCGGCCAGCGACCCCGAATAATAAATCCCGTCGATGAAGTAAGCGACGCCTGACGAGCCAAGGATGTTGGCTTGGCCCCGGATCACTGGCCGATTGGCATCGCGCCCGAAGCTATCATCAAACACAAGGCCTGGTGTCGTTTTTGCAATGTCTGTCAAACTGTCGAGCCCAAGGCGATCGATGGTGTCGGCTGTTGCCACTGCAACCGTCGTCGACGCATCCTGAAGCCGCTCTTCGTTTTTTCGCGCTGTGATAATAATTTCGGTAGCTTCAAACCCTTCGCCGTCATCTGCGGCCTGCGCCCAGCTCGTCACTGGCGTCAGCGCGGTCAACGCAAGCGCTGATAGCTTGATTTTGCGTTTCATCGAATTATCCCCCCACCTTCATTATTTTCAATCCTAGGCTTCCACTAACGACGAAATTTGTCCAGACAAATTTATCATCGTCAGGATGCAAGGGCGGAAGTGTCACACGTTTGCAACAACAGGAGCCGGTCCATGTCTGCCTATATGATCGTGACGGCGAAAATCTCTGACCGCGATGCTTTCGTCAGCGGGTATGGCAAGGCAGCATCCGACCTAGTTGCGCGCTTCGGAGGCAGATATATCCTTCGTGGGCCGGGGGCAGAACTGCTCGAAGGCGAATTTGGCGATGGTGCGTCAATTGTCATTTCCGAATGGCCTGACAAGGCCGCAGCGCTGGCCTTCTGGAACTCGCCCGAATATGCGGATGCCAAAGCTCTTCGCCAAGGCATAGCTGACGTTCAAGTGGTGCTGATCGAAGCCGCAACAATCAATGGTTGAACAAACGGGTTTAACTGCATGTATGACGTGCCGATTGTTGGCGTGTATTGGAAAGCACGGATGTGATCGATCTCAGGGCATGATATTTCTCTGCCTATCTCAAAGGAGTAGAAGATATGGCACGCGTCGCGCGCATAACCGCACATGGCGGTCCCGAGGTCATTTCATGGCACGATATGGATTTGGCCGCCCCGTGTCCGGGCGAAGTTCAGCTGCGGCACACAGCGGTCGGCTTGAATTTCATCGACACTTACCATCGGCGGGGACTCTATCCGGTCGCTTTACCTTCCGGGCTTGGGCTAGAAGCCGCAGGCGTTATCGAAGCGTTGGGCGAAGGCGTTGAAGATTTCGCGGTCGGCGATCGCGTTTGCACGTTCGGGCCAGCCTTGGGTGCCTACGCCACGGCACGAAACGTCACCGCTGCGTCGCTATTCGCGATTCCCGACAGGGTCGATGATGCCACCGCTGCCGCAGCAATCCTGAAAGCGTGCACCACCGAATTTCTGGTGGAGCGCTGCGCCAAGGTTCAGCCAGGCTGGACCGTTCTGGTACATGCGGCAGCTGGCGGCGTTGGTTTGATGCTGGTCCAGTGGCTCAAACATACAGGCGCAACAGTGATCGGGACTGTTTCCACAGAGGCAAAAGCCGATGCAGCGCGGGCCGCAGGCGCCGATCATGTGGTCTTGTATACCGAAGCTGGGACCGCACAGAAAGTGCGTGACCTGACAAACGGGGCTGGCGTCCAGGTTACCTTCGACGGTGTTGGTATGGCAACATGGGAAACCTCGCTCGATGCGACCGGACGGCGCGGCCTCATTGTCAACTACGGCAATGCCGATGCGCCTGTTGGTGGCATAAATCTCGGCGTCCTTGCGCAAAAGGGTTCGCTTTATAACACCCGTCCGACGCTATTCGACTATTACGCCAATCCAGCAGAGCGCAAGGCCGGTGCGGATTATGTCTTCGACATGATCGCCCAAGGCATCATCAAGATCACGATTGGCCAGACCTATGCGCTGGAAAACGCGGCGCAAGCGCATATCGATCTCGAAGGACGCAAAACGACGGGGTCTACTGTCCTTTTGCCTTGATCATTCGCTCCGCAGTGCTTCGATCGGCGATAGCCGGGATGCACGGATCGCGGGGTAGCTTCCGAACGCTAACCCGATCACGGCGGAAAACAGGATGGCCAGCACGGAGGTCTGTATCCCGACTGGCACCGGGAATTCACCCAGATTGGCAATCACACGAGAAAGGATTGCGGCAAGCACCAGCCCGATTGCGCCGCCGATCGTGCACAGTACCGCTGCCTCCACAAGAAACTGGTTTCGAATATCTCTCCGCTTGGCTCCCAATGCCATTCGCAGGCCGATTTCGCGCGTGCGCTCGGTCACGCTGACGAGCATGATGTTCATGATACCGATCCCGCCAACGAGAAGCGAAATCGAAGCGATCCCCACCAGCACGGCCTGAAGGATGCCAGTCACCTGACCCGTTTCCTCCATAAACTCTTCGGTCGTTCGGATCGAAAAGGGATCGACCTCGCCCTGCCCCACCCGATTGCGTTCACGCAGGACATCTCGAATCCGCGTTTTTGCTCCGCCAAGATTGACGCCATCTTCAAACCCGACAAACAGCACATGAAGGTCATCCGGCCCCTGCGGCGCAGACGATGGAAATCGCTGGCGCGCCGTCGATAGCGGAAGCAGTAGCAGATCGTCATTATCTGTGCCGAAACTGCTGCCCTTCGATTCGAGAACACCGACGACTTTCATGGGAACGCGGTTGACACGGATGTCCTGTCCCACTGGATCGAAGCTACCAAACAACTTGATCGCCACGGTCGGCCCGAGCACGACGACGCGCGCGCCAGTCCGCACGTCAGCGTCACTTATGAAGCGTCCGGTTTCTGCGTTGAGATTTGACACACGTGAATATCCCGGTGTCACGCCAAGCGCTGCTGTGCTGGCATTGCGTCCAGAGACCACGATTTGCACCGTGTTTCGCAATTGCGGAGCGATATCCGCCACGCCCGGCACGAGACGTTCGATCGCAACCGCATCGCGCTCAGTCAGACGTCCACGATCCGTCGTCCGCCTGCCGCCCTGATTTTCTGGCTGCGGAAAGACAAGCGCCATGTTCGATCCAAGCGAATTGATAGAATCGGTGACGGAAACCTTTGCGCCTTCGCCAATCGCGACCGCCAGGATTACTGCCAAAACGCCGATCATCACGCCTAGTGTCGTCAGGATCGAACGCATCAAATTGGTGCGCAGTGCAATCAGCGCGACCGGAATGTTCGTCGCGAGCGTGCCGATCCATTGTGGCATAGTCATGTGCGCTTCCGGTCGGTCACCGGAGCATCTTCGACGATTTTGCCATCGCGAAATACGATGCGGCGGCCGGCATATTGGGCGATGTCCGCCTCGTGCGTCACCAACAACACCGTAATCCCGCGATCGTTGAGTGACTGGAACACACCCATAATATCGGCAGACGTCTGGCTGTCGAGCGCGCCTGTCGGCTCGTCGGCAAGCAGCATCAGCGGATCGGTGACGAGCGCGCGTGCTATCGCCACGCGCTGCTGCTGCCCGCCCGAAAGTTTGGCCGGCGTATGCGTGAGGCGATCGGCCAGCCCGAGATTTCCGAGCGCAGTTCTCGCTTTTTCACGTCGCTCGGCAGGCGAAGTTCCGCGATAGATCAACGGCACCGCGACGTTATCGAGAGCGGTGGTGCGCGCGAGCAAGTTGAATTGCTGAAAAACGAAGCCGATTTTCTGGTTGCGGATATCGGCCAGTGCATCGGATTCGAGCACACCTGTATCGACGCCATCGAGCCGTAACGTGCCTGACGTCGGTGTATCTAGGCAGCCGGCCATGTTCATGAACGTCGATTTGCCTGATCCACTCGCCCCCATAATCGCGACAAACTCGCCCGACTGGATCGTTAGGCTAACCCCATTCACCGCGTGGACCACTTCACCGCCGAGCACATAATCCTTCACGAGGTCACACGCCTCAAGGAGCGGCCTATCCGCCATCTTCGGCTTCATCCTCGCTATCGGGCTCTTTGGTCTTCGTTTCGAGTGAGCGACTTCGCACAACGACGGATTCGTTTGGTTTGAGCCCTGATTTCACCTGAGTGAACTCTTCCCCCACAAGGCCAATCTCAACCTTTCGCCGCGAAGGTTTGTAAGGATCGCTGCTCGTGACATAGACGAAGCTGCCTTCCGGAGCCGGCTGATCCTCCGCCCGATCTCCTGATCGAGGACGAAACCGCAGCGCAATACTCGGCACGCGCGTCGCGTATTTGACGCGCCCTGTTTCGATTTCGACATTGGCCGTCATCCCGGGAAGAAGGCGCCCATCCTTGTTGTCGACGTCAAGAATGACAAGATAGCTGACGACATTTTGCGTTTCCGTTGCCGCTTTCCGGATTTGCCTGACTTTAGCCGGAAAGCGATCATCGGGATACGCATCGACGGTAAAGCGCACATCCTGCCCTTCGCGCACTTGCCCAATATCGGCTTCGTCGACTGAGGCTTCGACTTGCATCCGCGTTGTATCAGCAGCGAGTTCGAACAGATTGGGAGTCTGGAAATTTGCAGCCACGGTGGTTCCGGGCTCGACCAGCTTGTTGATAACGACGCCCGCCGTAGGCGCTGTAATCACCGTCCGGCGCAGATCGAGATTTGCCGATGACAGTTCGGCAAGGCTTTGCGAAATCTGGGCGCGCGACGATTCAATTTGGGCGGTTGCAGTGCGCAGCCCTGCCCGCGCAGCTGCCAGCTGGTTTTGTGCTGCATCGAGACGCGATTTGGAAACGAAGCCATCGGCGACGAGCGATTTTGCGCGATCGAATTCACGGCTTTGGACTTCGAAATCGCTTCGAGCGCGGATCAGGCCAGCATCGGCTTGCGATTTACCCGCTTCGGCAAGTGAAACCTGGGCTTGCGCCTGTTGCACGCGAGCGCGGAAACGCGTCGGGTCAATTTCGGCGAGTATCTGGCCTGCTGTAACCTGACTGTTAAAATCGACCAGCACGCGCGTCACCTGTCCTGACACTTCAGCCCCGACTTTGATCGTGTTGAGCGCGCGCAGTTTGCCGCTGGCTGTTACGCTGCTGATGACTGGGCCTCGAGAGACCGGTTCGGAAACATAGGCATATGTCCGTTTGGCGGGAGACAGAACTTGCCAGCCAATCAGCAGAACACTGATGGCGATGATGCCGCTCCAGACTGGATGTCGCTTTACCCAGCCGGTTACACGCTCAAACATCGCCGCTCCCAATAATTCCGTTGCGTTGCTGCCTAGCCGATTTCGATAAGCTCTAGCAACTCGCCTGCCGGACCGATAACAGTCGCAGATTGCATCCCGGCATACACCTGCCCGGCATGGCGTGCAGGCGGAGCGATCCAGTCGAGATCAAGCGCCTCGAGACTTTCGACTGCAAGCGATAGCAACGCGTTTCCGGGTGGCAGCATATCCTCTTTACCGAAGCGCCTTGTCGCTGCTGCCGGATATCCATCGACTTCGATAATAGGCAGCCGCCCCTTTTGTATCATCGATATGGTCGAGATTTTGCCAGCTGCTAGTGAGAACGCGTTGTTAATCATCGTATATTCGATGTCATACCGCCCGCCTTCGTCGAGCTTGAGCTGGTCGCGATACCAATCGCTGGCAGCCTCGCGATCCGAACACGCAAGGATCGCGATGAAGATATGATCCACAAGGCATTTTGCCCTCGCTAGGTCAGAGGATGGCGTGTCCATCCGCACTTCATTCAAATACAGCATCTCGCGCCCGCGCCCAACGATTTGCATGGCAACGAAGTATGGAAGTCCTTCGATCTCTCGTGGCGGTCCCACGATCTCAAACCCAGATCCTGTGAGTTTCTCTGGCCAGCCGAACACGTCCTTGACGGTCAGCTCATAGCTCGCCCAACCGAAAGTGCGTGTGGGAAGAAAATCAGGCGGAAGCGGCTGCTCGACCAGCCTGATGCAGCAATGCGCACCGCTCGGTGGG
>JANOQL010000210.1:0-4589 GCA_031414835.1 Sphingomonadales bacterium
TTACATTCAGACCGCAGTGATCGTTTCGGGCGATTCGCCGGTGCTGATCGACAGCTATTTGCGCGATGCGATCGAAGTCGATGTCGATGCAATTGCCGATGGCACCGATGTGACCGTCGCAGGCATACTTCAGCATATCGAGGAAGCCGGGGTCCATTCGGGCGATTCGGCGTGTTCGCTGCCACCCTATAGTCTGCCTGAAGTCATCATCGCCGAAATCCGCCGCCAAACCGAATTGCTCGCACGCAGCCTGAATGTGCGCGGGCTGATGAACATCCAGTTCGCGGTCAAAGAGGGTCAAGTCTACCTGATCGAGGTCAACCCGCGCGCCAGCCGGACAGTGCCGTTCGTTGCCAAAGCCATCGGAGCGCCGATCGCCAAAATTGCTGCTCGCGTGATGGCAGGGGAAATGCTTGCCGAACTTCCCGCGATCAATCTCGATGTTGCCCACGTCGCCGTCAAGGAAGCTGTGTTCCCGTTCAACCGCTTCCCCGGGGTCGATCCGGTGCTGAGCCCAGAAATGAAGAGCACTGGTGAAGTGATGGGCATCGATAGCAATTTCACATTGGCATTTGCCAAGGCGCAGCTGGGTGCGGGCATGATTTTGCCGCAATCAGGAAAGCTGTTTGTTTCGGTAAAGCCGACTGACAAAGACGCGATTACCGAGCCTGTCAGAGCCCTTGCAGATCACGGGTTCGAAATCGTCGCGACCGATGGAACCGCGCGCCATCTTGAAGCGGCAGGCATAGCCGTGCTGCGGATCAACAAGGTGGCGCAAGGCCGTCCACACATCGTCGACAAGATCGTCGATGGCGAAATCGCTCTGATTTTCAATACGACAGAAGGCTGGCAATCGCTCAAGGATTCAGAAGACATCCGGCGTTCGGCGCTGGCAGGAAAGATCGCCTATTTCACCACCGCGGCCGGGTCGGCAGCGGCTGCGAACGCTATTGTCGCTCTCGGTGGGACAGAACTTGAAGTCCGCTCGATGCAGTCCTATCATCGATAATCCGTGAACCGATCCCCACATTGCTGGAGATGTTGCGGGCGGCTCCGGGATCCCGGGTCGCTTGACTGACTTGTTTTGACGAAGGAAGTGCCATGGCGACTGTCGAAAAGCTCCCGATGCTGATCGATGGCCAGCGCAAGCTGTACGACGATTTGAAGCGATTAAAGGCTGAGCGCCCCGAAGTGATCGATTCGATCGAGGAAGCGCGCGCGCATGGCGACCTTTCGGAAAATGCCGAATATCACGCTGCAAAGGAACGTCAGGGTCAGATCGAGGCAATGATCGGTGACATCGAAGATCAGTTGTCGCGTGCCGTTATCATCGATCCAACGACGCTCTCCGGTGACAAAGTTGTTTTTGGCGCCACGGTGACTTTGCTCGATGAGCACGACAAGCCGATCAAGTATCAGATCGTGGGGCAGGCCGAAGCGGATGCTAAAGTCGGCAGAATTTCCTATAATTCGCCGCTCGGACGCGCTTTGATCGGGCGGATGCTCGATGATGAAGTAGAAGTGACGGTTCCTGCCGGTGACAAATATTACCAGATATCGAAAGTCGAATTTGTCTGATCGATGGCAAGGCGGCCTATTGTGCCGCCTTGCGTCCAAGCATCTCGGGTTCGAGCAGCCTGTGAAGATGCACGACAACGTATTTCATTTCGGCATCGTCGACAGTCTTTTGCGCTTTGGCACGCCACGCTTTTTCGGCCGATTTGTAATCCGGATACATGCCGACCACGTCGATCGATTTCATATCGTCGAATTCGAGAGTTGTCGGGTCGGATACGCGACCGCCAAAAACCAGATGCAGATTGCTCAATTGCGCCCCCGATCGTTATTTTTTCTTCATCGCTGATTCTGCCGCAGCAGTGCCAACAGCTGTCGCCGCTTTTGCAACCTTGCCAGCGATACTGCCAAGTTTCTCGCGAGCCGAGTCCGCGTTCAGACCAAGTTCGTCAAGCTGGATTTTGGCATTTTCTTTCGCGGTGTTGACCGCATCGCGCGCGGTGGTGCGGATGCGTGTTCCGACTTTTCCAACCGCTCGGTCTTCGGCCGCCGTGCGTGGCAGCAATCCTGCGAGAATTGCGCCTACTGCGATGCCGCCTGCAATGGCCGCCAGCGGACTCGTCTCAATGCCCGATTGTGCACTGGCCCTGGCTTTGCGGCCACGCTCGCGGGCGGTGTCAGCGGCTTCTTTTGCTTTTGCCTTTGCGCGGTCTGCTGCGTCCACGGCCTTTGATCGTGCGCGACTAGCGACATCGGCAGCGCGCTCTTTGGCTGAAGCGGCTGCGGTTTTGTCCGCTGCTGACGAGTCAGAATTGTCGTTGAGCTTGTGATCGGTCATTTCAGTTTCTCCTTCATGACGCGCCGAAGCACGTTGAAAATGGGCTTTCGGAACAGAATTGCTGCCGCCAGCGACGCTATCGAGATGACTGCGCCAGGTTTTGCCTTCGCCTTTGCCCGTGCCTCATCGATCCCGGTTTTCACCAACGCCGAAGGTCTCAGCCGATCCCGCGCTTCGGCAGAGGAAGACTTCAACGCCGCCCGTTTGCTGTCGCGTTCTGCACGGGCCTGATCGTATCGATCCATTATCGAACCTCGCGTGATTTCAACGCGCTGCGAATGCGTCGCGTTCCCCACCATCCGGTCACCGCTGAAAGTGCGACAATCGCCAGCGTGATCGCGATTATCGCCCATAAGGCGCCCCAAACTGCCGCAAGCGCCATCATAGCCGCAACAATCATGGCCACGATCAAACCAAATGCCATCGTGATCGCGACAAGTATGGCGACAATGCCAGGAATGGCATGGCCCACGCGTTCACCTGTTTGAGCCTTGATGAATGCAACTTCGGCACGCGCAAAATCTCGCGTGTCCCCCGCCAGCTGGCCCAGCAACGCGACAATCGTCTGCTGTTTTTCAGGCTCGTCGATCAGGTCTGGCGCAGGCTCCATCAGGCGTTATCGTCCCGTCCCGACTTGATCAGCCGCGTCAGCATGAACCCGACTGCCGCAGCTGCGCCAATAGCGACGGCAGGCTGGGTGCGCACGAATTCACGGGCATCATCGAGCAGCTCATCGACATCTTTTGCCTTCAGATTGTCAGCAACACCAGTGATCGAACCCGACGCTTTGCGGGCGTAATCGCCGTAAGTGCCGCCGACCTTGCTATCGATGGTTTTTGCAACCTCTTCGATCATGCCCGCAAGTTCGCCCAGCGCGTCGGTCGCACGGTCTTTGCTCGTATTGGCGACTTTGCGTACCGTATCCTGCGCCTGTGAGACAAAGCCCGCAGCCTGTGATGTGTCAACAGAGCTGCCGCCACTGCTTACCGACAATGCAGCCTTAGGCGCCGGTTTTGCCTTGGCTGCCGTTTTGGGCGCAGCGGGTTTGCGGGGTTTGCGGACAGGTTTTGCAACTTCTGGTTTGGTTTCGGTTGTCATGTTACGCGTTCCTTTGGCCATATTGCGGGTTTGAGCTCAATTCGCCGCCATTTGCATCGTGCCTGCTGTGCCGATAAGGGCTGCGACCCATCCCGACCAGTTTGAAAGCGATATAGTGACAGCTATTCTCGATATCCATGCCCGACAAATCATCGATAGCAGGGGGAACCCGACCGTCGAAGTCGATGTGCTGCTCGAGGATGGATCGTTCGGGCGCGCGGCGGTGCCGTCGGGCGCTTCGACCGGGGCTTATGAAGCGGTCGAGAAGCGCGATGGCGATATGGCGCGGTTTCTTGGCAAAGGCGTCGCGCAGGCGGTCGATGGGATCAATCGAGAGATTGCCGAGGCGCTGGTCGGGTTTGATGCCGAAGACCAGTCCGAACTCGATGCTGCGCTGATCGCTCTCGATGGGACCGAAAACAAGGCGCGGCTCGGGGCCAACGCGATGCTGGGTGTCAGTCTGGCTGCGGCAAAGGCGGCGGCCGGTGCGCGCGGGTTGCCGCTCTATCGCTATGTCGGCGGCGTTTCGGCGCATGTGCTGCCCGTGCCGATGATGAACATCATCAATGGCGGCGCGCATGCCGATAACCCCATCGATTTTCAGGAATTCATGATCATGCCGGTCGGCGCGGCGTCGCTGTTCGATGCGGTGCGGATGGGGTCGGAAATTTTCCACACGCTGAAAAAAGCGCTTCACGACAAGGGGCTGGCGACGGCTGTTGGCGATGAAGGCGGGTTTGCGCCCAATCTGGCGTCTGCCCCCGACGCGCTCGACTTCATCATGGCGAGCATCGAAAAGGCCGGATACACGCCGGGGGACGATGTGGTGCTCGCGCTCGATTGTGCTGCGACCGAGTATTTCCGCGACGGGGCGTATCATCTCGAGGGTGAGGGCAGGGTTCTGTCGCCAGAAGAACACGCCGCCTATCTTGCCGATCTCGCTGCGCGCTATCCGATCGCGTCGATCGAGGATGGAATGGGCGAAGATGACCGCGCCGGCTGGAAATCGCTCACCGATGCCATCGGCAAGACCTGTCAGCTGGTCGGGGACGATTTGTTTGTGACCAATCCCAAGCGTTTGCATGATGGCATAAACGAAGGACTCGCCAATTCGATCCTTATCAAGGTCAATCAGATC
>JANOQL010000211.1:0-3022 GCA_031414835.1 Sphingomonadales bacterium
GCGCGGCGGTAGGGATTGCCGGGGAATGTGCCATCCCCGGATCGACGAATGGTGATTCGCATTCGACGGGCGTCAGCCGCAATGTGCTGCAATCAGGAACTCGATATTGCCTTCGGGGCCAGTGATCGGGCTTTCGACGATGCCTTCAATCTGCCAACCCGCGCCGGTGATCCAAGCCTCGACTTCGGCGCAGACGCGGCCATGAATAGCAGGGTCGCGGACGACGCCGCCCTTGCCCACATCGTCGCGCCCCGCCTCGAACTGCGGCTTGATCAGCGCCATCAGCCGCGCGGCGGGCTTGGCGAAGGTGAGCGGCGTTTCGAGCACTTTGGCGAGGCCGATGAAGCTCGCATCGCAGACAATCAGATCGATCGGTTCGGGGATGTGCGCGGCGGTCAGGATGCGCGCACTGGTCTGTTCGTGGACGATGACACGCGGGTCTTGCCGCAGTTTCCACGCAAGCTGATTGGTGCCGCTATCGACCGCATAAACCTTGGCCGCACCGTTGGTCAGCAGCACATCGGTGAACCCGCCAGTCGAACTGCCGACATCGATAGCCACAGCACCTGCCACGTCCCAGCCGAAATGCGCGATGCCATGCGCGAGCTTGATCCCCCCGCGAGACACCCACGGATGATCGCGGCCCTTGACGCTGATCGCGGCATCGTGGGCCAGCAACTGCCCCGCCTTGTCGATCTTGCGATCACCGACATAGGCCTGGCCTGCAAGGATGATCGCCTGCGCCCGTGCGCGGCTTTCCGCAAGGCCTTGCTCGACGAGCATCAGATCGGCACGGATTTTCGGCATGGCGTGGGCTATGCGGCGGGAGGCGGTGCACAGCAAGATGATTGCCGCTGCGTGCTACAAATCCTCGCCTTGAGGCGAGGGGGACCGCTTTAGCGGTGGAGTGGTGCAATAGCGCGCGGGGCAACGCGCTTGCTGCTGCCGCAGCCATTTCTGCACCAGTCCGACGAGCGCTTCGCGCCGCCACCTCTCCTCAAGGCGAGGATCAAAGTTGCCCGAGCCTTGCCAGCCGAGCTGCGCACGGCCTAAGCCGCCACCATGCGCCTCTGGATTCCCCTCGCCCTGCTGGCAACGCTCACGCAGTGCAGCAACCCGCCGCCTGCGCCACCGCCGTCGGCGTCACGCCCGTCACCGCCGCCAGTCGCAGCAAAGCCCGCACCACCCCCGCCGCAAGCCGCGAACTGGGAAGACTGGCCAATCACACCGGGTGACTGGACCTATGCGCGCGATGCCCGCGGATCGGTCGCACGGTTCGGGCGGGCAGGGGCCGATGCCGATCTGGTCGTGCGCTGCACAAGCGAGGGCCGCCGCATTTTCGTTTCACGCCCCGGCCGCTTTGCCGAGGGCGAAACCGGCAAGCTGACCCTCCGCGCCTCGACCGCGCTGCAAAGCTATCCACTAGCCAACAGCAACGAAACTCCGCCCTACGTCGCCGCCGAACTCACCGCGACCGACCGGCATCTGGATGCCCTCGCGTTCAGCCGCGGCCGGTTCCTGGTGCAGGCGAAGGGCGCTGCCGATCTCGTCATCCCCGCCTGGCCTGAATTGGCGCGGGTGGTCGAGGATTGTCGGGGGTAGGTGTTTGTGCTTGCACGCGTATATGCACAATGCTAATAGGCAGTCTGAAGGAATTCCGATGAGCCAAGTCGCCCGACGCCAGCAGCCCCCGATCACGATCCGCTCGGCACGCGCGACCGCGTTGCTGCGTCGTCTCGCCACCAATGGCCGCAGCCAAGTCGACATCATTGAGGAGGCGCTCGAACGCATGGCATCGCAGCGCAAGACACTTGCCGAAGCGCTGGCACCGGCAGTGCCTCAATCTTTCGAATGGGAACCAGCACGATCAAGCGTTGCTGCGCGCGCGCCTGATTTCGACGACTAATGGTTCTTCTCGATACCAATATCATTTCGGAAAGCCGCAAACTCGGCACCGCGCGCGTCGATCCGAACGCGGCGCGGTGGTTGGGAGAGGTCGATGTCGAAACGACCTTTGTCTCGGCAATGACCATCTTCGAACTTGAACGCGGCGTCCAACAGATGGAGCGTCGCGACACCGCGCAGGGGCTGGTTTTGCGACGCTGGCTCAACGATCAGGTGATGACGACCTACGAACAGCGAACGCTGCCGCTGTCACGTGCCGTGGCGCTGATCTGCGCAGGCCTCCATATCCCCGCCCCAAATCCGAACGCGACGCCTGGATCGCTGCAACGGCGATCGATGCTGGATTGACGTTGGCGACCCGCAACGTCGGCGATTTCGCGGCGATGGGGGTGGAGCTGGTCAATCCGTTTGAGGAAGTGGGCGGTTGACGGCATTACTGATTATTGGCCATTCTAGTTGATGGATGACCCATTTAGCCGCTTGCGTTTTGCGCTCATGGGATTGCCTCTCAGCAATATCTGGCAAGGGCATGGTTCTGCGCTTTTCCTGGAGTTTGGCAAATTAGCGGCTCGCAAGCGGTCTGATGGCACGATCGGCCAGCCATGGGGACAGGTGTCGGTTGAATTAGAGTTTGATTGGCGAGTCGAATTAGGGCGGGCAATTGTCTGCGGGAGCAAAGGCAACCGTGAACTTTGGGATGCTCATTTCAAGCGAATGAAAGGCAAGGCCGCTGTCGATCTTACTTTAGTAGGTGATGTCCCGGAGTTGTGTATTGAACTGACGGGCGGATATCGTTTGCTGACTTCCTCGTTGCATGAGGACGGTCCCTATTGGGCGTTAGCTGATCGTACGAAAGGCGCAGCCGTCTGGGTCTACTTTGAAAATGGGCAGATAATCGAGAGCGAAGGATTGGGACGGTCGAGCTAGCACCTGCATAAGTTACCGCCCGATCCAAATTCCCGCTGTCCCGCCACCCACCCCTACCTTGACACCCCGCCCACCGCCCCTAAAGGCGGCGTCGGGCCACGCGGTCCCAACGCCGCGCTGCTCTCTGCAAGGAGATGCTACATGACTGATGTGACCAAGCCGGGGGTGAAGCCTGTCCGGCCGTTTTTTT
>JANOQL010000212.1:0-3060 GCA_031414835.1 Sphingomonadales bacterium
TGCTGGAGGACGGGCAGCATCTTGTCGGCGTCTGCGTGCTGGAGCCAGATCACGCGGACCTCGGTGCCGCTGGCAGCACTTTTGTCGAGATCGCGCGCGATGGCTGTAAAGCGCGCCACAGTCGCGCGATCGCCCCGGAGAGCGATCGAATTGCTGCTGTCAATGGCGACGATAGAGACCGCCACTGGCGCGCCGCTTGTTTGCCCGCCGGTCGCAAGCTGCTGGAGCGACGTTGCGATTTCGCGCGCACCGGCATTTCTCAGCGTTATCAATTCAGTCGCGTTGCCATCGGTATCGATCCGGCCCAGCAAGCTGCGGATGCGGCGGATATTGTCGGCATAATCGGCAACCACGAGGCTGTTGCCCGCACGGTTGGCCGTGACCGATCCTTCACGGCTGACCAAAGGCCGCAACGTCTCGACCGCCGACGACGAATCAATCGACCGCAGGCGGAACACCTCGGTCACGAACTGGTTACGCCCGGCGCCTTGAGAACCGATCCGTCCCGGTTGCGTTGCAGCGGTATCGGCGGGCTGGATACGATATCCGTTGGCAGTTGGCACCGCGATGAAACCATTGGCACGCAAGGTGGACAAGAACACCTCGAAATATTCAGATCGCGATAACGGCCTGTCGGTAACCACCGAAACCTTGCCCTGCACACGGGCATCGATGATGAAATTGCGCCCCGTGACGCGCGCGGCATCCTGAATGAATGCGCGGATATCGGCATCGCGGAGATTCAACGTCTGCTGCGCTGCCAAAGGTGCTGTGAGCATCGGGGCAAGCGCAAGGGACAGGGCAATGCTGAGGGGAAACGCCGCAAATCGCATCATCTGGCTTTCGTATTGGCAGTAACGGTCATTGTGCGCCCGGCACGCTCGACCTGAAGAACAGGCCCGCTGCCGCCTGTTGGAAGACTTGGCAAATCGGTGATCGATTGCACGCGTTTGCCATCGACCGCGAGCAGAATGTCGCCGGGTTCGAGTCCTGCGGATTTGAAGGCCGCGCCATCGCCTTTGGGGGTAAGGATCAGGCCGCTCATCTCCGAACCGCTCATTCGCGGCTGAAAGCTGACAGCGTCAATAATGGCCTGGCTCGCAGACGTCGCGGTGGCAGCGGTCGGCGGAGGCACTGCGCCAGCGGGAGCAGCCACCGGGGCAGGCGTCGATTGATCGAGAAACAATTGCTCAGCGGTGCCTCCCCGATCCAATACAACGAAGTCACCGCCAACTTCCTTCAACTTGACCCCCGGGGTAATTTCATCGCCGACTGCAAAACTCGATTGGATCCCGTCAGGGGTTGCAATGATCGCAGACCCGCGTCCGCTGGCATAGTCGATCCGTGTTCCGAACAGCTTCAATGCAAGCGATGTGACGGCGGCGGTAGGGGCGCTGCCACCACTTGTGCGGAAAAACGGATCGAACCCGGGCGCGCCTGTAATCGCGGCAAGCGGTTTGGCACTATGCCATTTGCCAACCGGGCTGACCGGCGTCACGATCGCCCAGAACAGCCGCACACATTGCAGGACGAGCAGTGCGACGAGCAACCAGTAGAGCGCGCGCACCGGATCGATCCGGCCGTTTTTCAATCTGCTGCGCCACTCCACAACCGTGTTCGAACCCCGACCCTATGGCATCAACGCGCCTTATGCCGCACGAATCAGCGCGCGGCGATTCAAAAAGCGCATGTGCGAAGCCAGCGCGGTTGCGGCAGTTTTGTGACAGGGCGATGACAATGCGTGGTGCGTTTCCTCGCGCCGCAGGCTTTCTCCCGTCTTCGCGCGCTTAGCGGCCCTTAGCGGTCTTCGCGAGAAACCTGCAATCATCGGTGCCGCTCGAACTTTGGTCGTTTCACGCGAAGCCCGCAAAGAACCGCTAAGGGCGCGAAGAAGTAAGATCTTTCTACCGATGCCGGATGTTCTTGGGTCGCCCCCTGCGATGGATGACCTTTGGCCGCGCATGCTTTCGCTGGCCGCCGCCTTCGGGGAGTTCGAAGCGGAGCGATCCGGCAATCGGATCGGCTTCGGCCAGCCGTAATGGCAGCCGTTGGCCGCTGCGAAACTCCGTTCCCGAATGCTCGCCAGTTAGCGTCAGTGCGGCTTCATCGAAGCGGAAATATTCATCGCCTAACTGCGATACCGGCACCAGCCCGTCGCCGCCGAGTCCTTCGACAGTTGCGAAGAACCCGAAATTGGTAACGCCGGTGATCCGCGTTTCGACGATTTCGCCGACGCGTTCGGCCAGATAGGCCGCGACGTAGCGATCGGTCGTTTCGCGTTCGGCCTGCATCGCGCGGCGTTCGCACATGCTGATATGCGTCGCGATTTCGGTCATCCGCGCACCCTCATCGCGCGTCAGCCCGCCGTCACCGAGCTTGTAGGCATCGACCAGCGCGCGGTGGACGACGAGATCGGCATAGCGCCGGATCGGCGAGGTGAAATGCGCATAGCTGCCCAACGCGAGGCCGAAATGCCCGGTGTTGGTCGGCGCGTAATAGGCTTGCGTCTGCGTGCGCAGGATCTGTTCCATAATCTGCGGCATGTGTTCGGGGTTTTCAACGCGCGCGATCAGATGGTTGAAGGTGGCAGGCGTCACGACCTGCCCAAGCGTGAACGCGACGCCGAAAGTCGCGAGATAATCCTTGAGTGCGATCAGTTTTTCGCGGCTCGGCGGTTCATGATCGCGATACATGACCGGCGCTTTCTTCGCCTCCAAAGCCTTGGCGGCAGCGACGTTGGCGGCGATCATGAAATCCTCGATCAGCCGGTTGGCGTCGATCGTCTCGCGGATCGCGATGCTGGTGATCCGGCCATTCTCGTCGAGAACGACGCGCCGTTCGGGCAGTTCGAGCGCGAGCGGCGCGCGGTTGGTGCGGGCTTTGTAGAGGAGAGCCCAGCACGACCAGAGGTTTTTGAGGGCTGCAAGAATGTCGCCCTGCAGTTCAGGGCCGGATGCAGTCTCGGGCTCGCGCGAAGGCGCGAAGGCGCGAAGGGGAGCTTTCTTACTGACGCCGGTGCTTAATAGTCCGGTATCAGTTGCAGACGATGCAACGCCTTCG
>JANOQL010000213.1:0-1823 GCA_031414835.1 Sphingomonadales bacterium
GTTCGACTGACGCCCGGCGGGCAGCACCGAAAAATTGGGAATATCGGTGCGGATGACAAGGCTTTCGGCATCGATGGCCGGATCGGCAAGCGCATCCATCAGCCCCATACTGCCCGACAGCCCAAGGCTCGACAGCACTTCGGGCTTGGCAACATCGGCATCGACCAACAATACCTCAAGGTCGCTTTCGCTGGTCAGTGACAGCGCCAGATTGATCGCACAAAAGGTCTTGCCCTCATTGGGCTGTGCCGAACAGATGAGGGCAAGACGCCCCCGATCAACCGCAGCCGACCCATGGCTGCCAAACGCCTTGAGCAGGATCTGGCGTTTGATGAGGCGAAATTCTTCGGACAGCGCGCTTGGCGGTGCCCCGGGGATGATAAACCCTGAATCGCGCAGATGGTGCAGATCGATTGCCGATGCGTCTGCGCTGTGCGTGGCACGCTGCGCGACAGGCACGTGCACAACAGGTGCAGCGGCAGGCTCGGCCACAGATTCAACCGGGCGGACCGGCTCGGGCTTTGGCGCAACTGGCTCGGCATTGCGGAGCAGTTCGGAGAAGTCATAGCTTTGCGCCGCACGCTCGATCAGCGACGGTTTCGCATCGGGTTTTTTTGCCATCATCATGTCCCTCATGCGACCATCGCCCGTTGGACGAATTCAACCGTCAGCAGAATCGCGAACAGGGCAAAAAGCGCAATCGATGCGCCTGCAAACATCCGCAATTTCTTCCGGCGTTCGGCGCGCTGCGGCGATGTGGTGACTTCGGAAACAGACCCCACAACCGGCAACCCGCTTGCACGTTCGAGCCGGCCTGCGGTGGCATAGCTGGTCTTGATCTGGCTCATCGCGAATGCCGTGGCTGCGCCGGTGCCGAGCGCTGCCACAAGGACGAGCGTCAGCATCAGCGGGCGGTTCGGTGCTGCAGGAGCCGTCGGCAGGAATGGCGGCTCAATGACGCGCAGCTTGACCGCATTGGTATCGGTTTGCAGCGACCCGCGCAACCGCACCTCTTCGCGGTCGGCGAGCAGCTTATCGTACTGGCCCTTCAGAACTTCGTAATCGCGGTTGATCGCCTGTTGCTCTGCGGCGATCCCCGGCTCTTGCGCCTGCTTCACGGTGTATTGCGCCATTTCGGCCTGCAGCTGCGCCTTGCGCGCAGACAATGCCGCGACCTGCGCCTGCTTTTCGGCCTGCATCGAACGGATCGTCGCATAGATCGGATTGGAGGTCGTCACGCCCGCTGTGCGGCCGCTGCCCGCCCCGCGGTCTGCAGCGCGCGCACTCGCCAGCTGTCGGCGAAGCGCCTGCATGTCAGGGTGGCTATCGGTCCAGCCGCGCGACTGGCCTTCGGCAATCTGCCCTTCAATGGCCGAAGACCGGCCGCCGCCGCCGGAAAATCCGCCCGCAGTCGTGGTGGCGGCAGGTGTCGATGCCAGCTGCGCGTTGGTGGCATTGAGCCCGCCTTGCGCGGCCATCAGGCTCGATTCGACCTGGCCGAGTTCGGATCGCGCGACATCCATCCGCATCGATGGCGATCCGGCGCCGGGGAGCATCCCCAGATATTTCTGTTCGAACGCCACGCGGCGACCTTCGGCTTCCTGAAGCTGCTTTTCGCGTTCCCCCAGCTGCCCGTCGAGATATTTGAGCGCTTGTGCGGTTTCGACGCGATCGCCCGCCAGATTGCCTTCGACGAACAGATCGAGCAGCTTTTGAACGATGTCACGCGACAGCTTTGCGTTCTGCGCGTTCGACAGGCTGGTGTTCGCCGATTCGGCGGTGATCTCGTAAAGATTGTCCTGGATCGCAGTCACTTCGATCGA
>JANOQL010000214.1:0-1878 GCA_031414835.1 Sphingomonadales bacterium
GAGGTCGAAGGCTATTGGCAGCGGCTGGTCGAGGCCGCGCGGCGGCACGGGCTGGTGTCGCATGTCTCCCGCGCGCTGCGTCTGACGCACCATATCTTCGATACGCCAGTCGATCCTTTCCTCGCCTATCTGCCAAGACGCAGCGATGTCGCCTATATGAGCCGTATTCTGGCGCGCGACCGCTGGGGACGCGAAACGCGAAAGCCGCTGCGCTTTGCCTTCTACATCCGCTCGCACTGGATCAGGATGCCACCGCCGATGCTCGCGCGGCATTTGTGGACCAAGTGGCGGCGGGGTTCGGAGTGATCTCGACTGAAAAATCACCGCCCCGTCTCGGCTGAGCTTGTCGAAGCCCTGCCTTTTTGTGTTTGGGCACAAAGAAAGTCTGCCCTTCGACAAGCTCAGGGTAAACGGGGGTTTCGTGGTCAGCCAAGCGCGTAAAGCGCGGGGATCAGTTCGTCATAATGTCCGATGATTGCATCGGCCCCGAGGCTTTCGATTGTGCGATCCGGATAGCCGAAGCGGCATGCAATCGCAGGCACGCCTGCCGCCTTCGCTGCATCCATATCGAAACTTGAATCGCCGACGAACACGGCGCGGCCGCCACCGCATCTTGCAACCATCTCCAAGATCGGATCGGGGGACGGCTTGGCGCGACCCGGCCCCAGCGTATCGCGCCCGATGATCGTCGCGAACCGGTCTGCCAGCCCGAGTTCGCCGAGCAAGCGACGTGACATCGCCTCGAGCTTGTTGGTGACGACTGCCGCCTTCACCCCTGCCGCCGCCAGCGCATCGAGCACGGCTTCGGTGCCCGGAAACGCACGGCTGTGCGTCGTCAGGTTCGCCTCGTAATGCGTCAGGAATATGGGGAAGAGCTTGTCGATCAGCGCCTCGTCGGTGCCATCCGCACCATTTAAGGCCAACCCCAGCGCCAGCATCCGCCGCGCGCCACCACCGATGGCGGGTCTGATCTGCGCAGGCGTCAACGGCGGCAGACCAATCGAGCCGAGCGCCGCATTGGCCCCGCCGCGCAAATCCTCTGCCGTATCGACCAAAGTGCCATCGAGATCGAACCCGACAATTTCAAAAGGAAAATCTGACATGAGCCGCGCCCTGCCGCGCCGCAGTGGAATCCGCAACATTTTGCTGGCATGGAGCACGGATGACAGAGATAGCCGCCCCAATAGCAGCCATAGTCCTCGCCGCGGGTAAGGGCACCCGCATGAAATCGGACCTGCACAAGGTGCTCCATCCCATCGCGGGCCGCCCAATGCTGATGCACCTGATGGCCAGCGTAGACGCGCTGAATCCGGCGAAGACCGTGGTGATTGCAGGCGACAAGGCCGATCAGCTGCGCGCCGCAGTCGGTGATCGTGCCGCGTTCGCGATGCAGGAGCCGCAACTGGGCACCGCGCACGCCGTCCGGCAGGCCGAGGCCGCGCTGGCGGGGTTCGAAGGCGATGTCCTGATCCTTTACGGTGACGTGCCGTTTGTGCCGACGCATACGATGCAGGCAATGCTCGACCGGCTCAATGCCGATGACGCGCCTGCCGTGGTCGTGCTCGGATTCGAACCCGAGGATACCGCGCAATATGGCCGGATCGTCGCGTCGGGAGACCGGATCGAATGGATGGTCGAACACAAGGACGCGACCGAGGCACAGCGCGAAACCAGATTGTGCAATTCAGGGCTGATGGCGGCAAAGGCGGCCGATCTGTTCACGCTCCTCGCGCGGGTGACCAATGACAATTCGGCGGGCGAATATTATCTGCCCGACATCGTCAACATCGCGATCCATGACGGGCGCAATTGCCATGTCGTGACGACCGACCCGTTCGACGTGGCAGGCATCAACAGCCGCGCCGAACTCGCCAAACT
>JANOQL010000215.1:0-1960 GCA_031414835.1 Sphingomonadales bacterium
AGGTAGAGCGAAAAATCTTCGGAAAGGACGCCGTGATCGTAAATATCCTTGAGCAACCCGGCATAACGCGGGCCGAACATGATGACGTGGTGCGGGATGCCCGGCCACGCGCCCTTGAGGCCGAAATGGACAACGAACAGCGACGGCGAAAACCGCTTCTTGACCAGCGATTGTGCCTGCCGCGCGCCGCGCCGCGATCCGCTTAGAAGATCACGATAGGTGTGGACGATATCGCCATTGCTGGCAACGGCATCGGCATCAGCGCGCCAGCCGCTTTTGGTGCGCACGCCCGTCACGCGATCCCCCAGCGTTTCGATTTCGACGACGGCATCATCGAGCCGCATCACGCCGCCCAGCCGCTCGAAATGGGTGACCATCGCGGCGACCAGCTTGTTGGTCCCGCCCTTGGCAAACCACACGCCGCCTTCGCGTTCAAGCTTGTGGATGAGCGTGTAGATCGAACTGGTGGTCATCGGATTGCCGCCGACAAGCAGCGCCTGAAAGCTCAGGAATTCCCGGATCTTCTCATTCTTCACGAAGCTTGAGACCATGCCGTAGACCGATTTCCACGCTTGCGCCTTGATCAGTGCCGGGCTCGCTGCGATCATCGATTTGAAATCGAGAAACGCCACCGTGCCGAGCTTTTTATAGCCCTCTTCATAGACGGAGCCCGAATATTCGAGGAATCGCTGATAGCCCGCCACATCTTCGGGGCTGATCTTGGCAATTTCGGCATGAAGAGCCGCACTGTCATTGGTGTAATCGAAATTGGTGCCATCGGCCCAGTTGAGGCGGTAAAACGGTGTGACTGGCATCAGCTCGATATCGTCAGCCATTTTGCGGCCCGACAATGCCCACAGCTGTTCGAGGCAGTCAGGATCGGTGATGACGGTCGGCCCGGCGTCAAACACGAAGCCGTCTTTCTCCCAATAATAGGCGCGGCCACCGGGTTTATCGCGCGATTCAACGATTGTTGTGGCGATTCCTGCTGATTGTAACCGGATGGCGAGTGCCAGTCCGCCGAAACCTGCGCCGATAACGATGGCCGTCTTTGTCACTTGGTGCGTCCCATTATTGCTTTGACCGCGCGTCCGATAGGGATCGGCGGTTTCCCCGACAAGATGCGGAGCTTATCGAAAAGAGTGGATTGACCCGAATAAAACCGCCGGATCAGAGCGGGGTTGAGTGTATAGAATCGTTCGAGAACCTTGTAGCGTTCATGCGGGTCTGCGCCACGGAACAGCATGGCATCGAGCATCCGGTAAAACCCTTGGCCGCGCCAATGCCCGAACGCACGTTTGCGCAACGATGCCGCCATCGCTTGCGGGGTGCCATCGACCAAAGCAGGCATTGCTGCTGCGAGCCGGACCGCGTCGGGGAGCGAATAGCCGGTTGTGGCATGGAACAGCCCGGCGCGCGCGCCTGCCTTCCCCATGCCTTCGCCCGACGATTTCCAATAGGCTTTGAAATCACCGTCGATTACGACCGGGAGAACGCCGTTTTCTTCGCGCCCGCCGCCATTGGTGTGCCACCCGCGTTCGGCCGCATAGGCGATGATCCGTTCGCGCACTGCCGGGATGTCGAGATCGGGGGTGTCGCTATAATATGTGTCTTCGATGAACACCGTTTCGGCATCGAATGGCAGGCAATAGACGAAGCGATATCCGTCGATCTGTTCGACCGTCGCGTCCATCACGATCGGGCGCGTAAGGCCATGGCCGCCGGGAACCTTGATCTCGATCCCGACGAATTTCTGCCAGCCCGATCCGATTTTGGAAAGATCGCCAGCGCCGCGGGCATCGATGACATGGCGTGCCGTGATCGCTGCTCCTGACGCCAGCGTCACGCCTGCCTCGCTGATAGCAGCAACGCCATCGGCGATGATTCGGTCGCCAGGCAATGCCGCCCGCACCAGTTCATCGAGCCGTTCGCTTTCGATGCTGTTGTACGCAGTGTCGAG
>JANOQL010000216.1:0-1835 GCA_031414835.1 Sphingomonadales bacterium
ATGATCAGCGGCAGGACATGCTGCATCATCGGCGCGTGCGCAGGAACGACTGTCAGCGACAATACACCATCGGCACGTTTCCCCTTGGGAAAGCGGATCGATTCGGGCGCTGTCACATGCGCATATTTCTCGCCGACGATCTCGCCCCAGCGGCTGACGACAGCGTGTTGCACAAAGCCGAACCGGCGAAACGTGACGCCGCCAACGTCGGGCAGCAGTTCGCTCATTCGTCGCGTTTTGCGCGCACGCGGGACATCGCGGCTTGCGCCCTTGGCGATTTGACCCGAACCCGCTTTACCCGACATAGGCGCAGCCATGCCAGATGCCTTGCCGCCCGTCAAAAAGTCAGACGCAATTTCCCACAGGATTCTGCACTGGTATGCCGGGAACGCGCGCGATCTGCCGTGGCGCAATCCGCCGGGGCAAGCCTTGCCGACAGATGATCCCGATTGGTCCTATCGCGTTTGGCTGTCCGAAATCATGCTCCAGCAAACAACAGTGGCCGCCGCCACCCCATATTTTCTGGCGTTTGTCCGGCGCTGGCCTTCGGTTGCGGCACTTGCCGCTGCCAGCGATGCAGACGTGATGCAGGCTTGGGCCGGGCTTGGGTATTACGCTCGTGCGCGGAATTTGCTCGCCTGTGCGCGGGCTGTGGTGCGCGATCATGCCGAGCGTTTTCCGAACGATGCGGCAGAACTGATAACATTGCCCGGGGTCGGCAGCTACACATCTGCGGCGATTGCCGCATTCGCATTCGGAAAGCGCGCCGTGGTGGTCGATGGCAATATCGAGCGGATCGTATCGCGACTGTTCGCCATCGATACTCCCTTGCCTGCCGCCAGGGCCGAAATTGGGCGGCGAATGGAGGCGCTGACCCCTGAAACAGGGGCGGGTGACTTTGCCCAGGGGTTGATGGACCTTGCCCGATCGATCTGCACGCCAAAATCGCCAAAATGCCTGATCTGCCCGATTGCGCCAGTCTGTGCCTGTGCCTGTGCAGGGCGCAGAAACCCGCAAGACTTTCCGGTCAAAGCGAAAAAGCCAGCCAAGCCAGACCGTCTCGGCGTCGCATATTGGATCAAGCGCGATGGCTGCGTCTGGCTGATCCGGCGGCCCTCCAAAGGCCTGCTCGGTGGAATGCGCGCACTGCCTTGCGATGACTGGCGTTGCGATGGCCTTCCAGCCGACAGCCTCGGCACCGTCACTCATGTCTTCACCCATTTCCGGCTGACGCTCGCACTTGTGGCACTCGACGCCGAAAAGGGTTGCGCGTTGCATCCGGGCGGGGAATGGTGGCCCAAAGCCGAATTGGAAAAGAGCGGTCTGCCGAGCCTGTTTGTAAAGGCGGCCCGGATCGTGACAGGGAAGGATCACTGAATGACGCCGAAAGTCTTTGGGGCGCTCGATCGCAGACATTTTTTGGGGGCGAGCGGATTGCTCGCTGCCTCATCGACGGTTCCCGCTTTTGCCAAAACAAACGCCAAGCCGCGCGATATTTCGGGGCGCTGGACTGGCATTCAGGAGGAACTCGACAGCTGGGTGCGGCGTGACAAGATGCCGGGCACAGGCGCAGCGCTGGCGCGCGGGATCGATCAGGCCGATTTCTTCGTCGCAGGCACACTCGCCAAGGACAGCAAGACAGCGATCACGCCCGACAGCCTGTTCCGCGCCTATTCGATGACCAAGCCCATCACCGGTATCGCGGCGATGATGCTGATCGAGGACGGCAAGCTCAAGCTCAACCAGAATATCGCCGATCTGCTGCCCGAATGGGCCAATCCGATGGTCGCTTACGACCCTGAAAAGAGCCTCAAGGCACGGCCGTCAATGGCGCC
>JANOQL010000217.1:0-7338 GCA_031414835.1 Sphingomonadales bacterium
CGCCGTATCAGCAATCGTTTCCCCTCGCCCCAGTTGCATCGATCCGGCATCGGCGACGATCGTTGTGCCGCCCAATTGCCGCATCGCCATGTCATACGACACGCGGGTGCGCGTCGAGCATTTCTCGAAGATCATCGCCAGTGTGTGACCGGTGAGCGGCGCGTCTGCGTCTGGACGCCCTTTCGGCCAGCCGTCGCGCGCGGCCTTGCGCGCAACCGCATCGGCGAGCATCGCTGTGATCCCGGCCCCTCCGGCATCGGAGAGGCTCAGGAAATGGCGGATCACGCCGCCTGCGGGATCTGGTAATCCCGCGCAGCAGCCGACAACTTCTCGACGCATTCGGCGATATGACTTTCATCGATGATCAGCGGCGGCAGGATGCGGACGACATTGTCGCCCGCTGCCACCGTCAGCAGCCCGTGATGATCGCGGCAATGCGCAACGAACGCCCTGCTATCCGATTTTAGCCGCAATCCCAGCATCAGCCCAAGCCCGCGCAGGCCGAGGAACAGTTCGTCATGATTGGGGATCATCTGGTTCAATGCCGCGCGCAGCCGGTCGCGCATCGCGCACACCTGGGCGAGGAACTCGTCGTTCGCCACGACATCGAGCACGGCATTCGCCGCCGCCATCGCGAGCGGGTTGCCGCCGTAAGTGCTGCCGTGCGTGCCGACGACCATACCCTTTGCGGCGTGTTCTGTCGCAAGACACGCGCCCAACGGAAAACCACCGCCGATGCCCTTTGCCACCGCCATGATATCGGGCGTGATGCCGTAATGTTCATGTGCGAACAATTTGCCGGTGCGCGCCATGCCGCACTGCACCTCATCGAGCACCAGCAGCAGCCCGTGTTTGTCGCAGGCGTCGCGCAACCCGCGCAAAAACTCCTGGCTTGCCGGTTTGATGCCGCCTTCGCCTTGCACCGGCTCGACAAGAAAACCCGCCGTGGTTTCGTCGATCAGCGCGAGTGCAGCGTCGAGATCGTCGAACGGCGCATAGGCAAAACCGGGCAGCAACGGCTCAAACCCGTTGCGCATTTTTTCCTGATCGGTCGCGCTGATCGTCCCGAGCGTGCGCCCGTGAAACGCATTGTGAAATGTGATCAGCGTCGAACGCTGCGGATTGCCCGAAACTGCATGATAACGCCGCGCGGTCTTGATCGCGCATTCGACGGCCTCAGCGCCTGAATTGGTGAAGAACACCGTATCGGCAAAGGTCAGATCGACCAGTCGCTGCGCGAGCACTTCGCCCTGCGGGCTGCCATACAGGTTCGAAACGTGCATCAGCGTTGCGGCCTGATCCTGGATCGCCTTGGTCAGATGCGGGTGGCCATGGCCGAGCAGGTTGACCGCGATCCCGCTGGCAAAATCGAGATAACGCTCGCCGCGTTCGCCGATCAGATAACACCCTTCGCCTCGGACCGGACGCACCCCGCACCGTGGGTAAACGGGCATGAGCGGCGTGATCGTCATCGGCTGGATTCCCTTCTCGAACGGCAAAAGGCGACCGCAACGGTCGCCTTGGCGCGCCATTGCCATAAAGACTGGCAGATGGGGGGACAAGCCCTGGTGACATCGGCCTCAGCAGAGCGGGGAAAAGCGGGCCCACCGCACTCCGGGAGGAGAGGAGCGGGGGGATATCTCCGAACACGGCAGGCCCTTCCTTCAAAACTGGCCAGGAGCATCAGGGTTCCAGCGCGGTTCAAATTTTTTCCGTCGCGAATGTGGGCACGGGCGGGGGGTTCAAAGCCATGGGAACATTTTCTGTGCTGGCCGGTATTCTCTGTATTCAAACAGCACAGGAGCATCGTTCATGGCCACCACTGCCACCAAAAAGCCGCCAGCCAGCAAATCCAGTGCAAACGGGTCTGCGCGCAAGGCGTCCACGCCAGCCAAATCGGCCCGTCAGACGGCGCGCCGCGATGAAGACGGAAAGTTCAAACGGCTGGTCGGGCGTGGCCGCGCAGTCGGCGTATCGCGCAACCAGGCCGCCGCAGGCGCGCTGGCTGTCACCGCAGTCGGCATCGGCGTCGGGCTGTTGCTGAACTGGCTGCGGAATCGTGAAGATGACGAATGGTATTCGCCAGCCGCATTTGCCGATGGTGAGCGAACGCATCGCGAGAATTTCGATCAGACGCGCTCGGCTGGCCCCGATTCGATGCGTGACGAAGATGGCGACGATTGGGACAAGATCGATCAGGCTTTGGACGAATCGTTCCCGGCCAGCGATCCGCCTTCGACTTATTGATCTCCCGAACCTCCCATCCGGGAAATGCGCAGGGGACACCTTAACCGGTGTCCCCTTTTTCAATCAGCTCCGGATTTTCCATCCGCTTTGCAACAGTGCATAGGCCGTCAGCGCCAGCGCCACGTTGATCGCCAGCAACAACCCCGCACCGAACATCAGCGGAATGTCGCTTGCCCCTATAAAGCCATAGCGAAATCCGGAGATGGCATAGTGAAACGGGTTGGCATGGCTGATCGCGGCGAAGATTGGCGAGAGTTTATCGACCGAGTAGAATGTGCCCGACAGCAACGCGAGCGGCGCGACCACAAAATTTCCGACTGCGGCGGCATGATCGAACTTCTCCGCCCAGATCGACGTCAGCACCCCGATCAGCGCAAGCATCGACGATCCGAGCAGCGCAAACGCGACCACCGCCCAAAGATGCTTTGGCATCACATGCACGCCGGGCCAGAACAGCATCGCGCCCCAGATTGCGAGGCCCACGAGCAGTGCGCGCGTTACAGCCGCGCCGGTCAGCGCGGCCAAAAGCTCGGCACTCGACAGGGGCGGCATCAGATAATCGACGATCGTTCCCTGGATTTTGGCCACAAGCAGCCCGAACGACGCATTGGCAAATGCGTTCTGGATCATCCCCATCATGATCAGGCCGGGTGCGAGAAAATCGGCGAACGGGACGCCCAGCGATTGCTTGCGAATGCCGCCCAGCGAAACGGTGAAGATCACAAGGTAAAGCAAGGTGGTGAGTGCCGGTGCCCAGATCGTCTGGGTGTGGACCTTGAAAAAGCGGCGCACCTCCTTCACATAGAGCGCTCGCAAGCCAGCCCAGTTGATGCGTGTGATGACGGGGACGCCGGGTTCGGAAAGCCGGTGAATTTCGGACTCGCTGTTCATGGGGCTTTCGCCTATCGGGCCTCGGCACGCGCCGCAAGGCCGGCACACACATAGAATTTGCAGGGGTTGCCATGTCGTGGACAGACGAACGCATCGATCGGTTGAAGACGATGTGGGAAAAAGGAATGACCGCTAGCCAGATCGCCGAAGATCTTGGCGGGGTCAGCCGCAATGCCGTGATCGGCAAGGCGCACCGGCTCGATCTTCAGTCGCGTCCATCGCCTGTGAAGGGCAATGACGCCGATGGTGCAAAAGCTGAGCCGCGCAAGGTTGCGCAGCCCAAGCCGAAATCGACCGCTCCGGCAGCGTCGCCCCCGCCGCAGCCCCGGCCTGCGCCGCCGCAAGCGGCTCCGGCTCCTCAGCAGCCGCGCAGCGGCGCCAACAGTGCGCCACCGGGCGTGCCAACCAATCCGCATGCACCAACAGGCGCGCAGCTGCGCTCGATCGGTCCTGGCGGTTTCCTGCGGCAAGGTCCGGGCGATCAGGCCCCGCCTGCCACACCCGCCCCGCCCCGCCGTTTGGTGGCTGCCAAGATTTCGCCTGAGTATGCCGACAAGACTGGCCTGCTCGATCTGAACGAGCGCGTCTGCAAATGGCCGTTGGGCCATCCGGGCGAACCCGATTTCCATTTTTGCGGAGACAAGGTCAATCCGGGCTTCCCCTATTGCGTCGCGCATTGCGGCCATGCCTATCAGGCGCAGATGCCCCGGCGTGACCGCCGCCCGCCGCCACCGCTTCCCTATGGCGGTCCGCGGGTACGGTAGTTGCGGATTTGCCAATCGCCTGATCTGCGCTAGTCCATCCCTCGTAAGGGGAACCACATGACAGCGCAGATACTTGTGACCAACGCCACATTGCTCGGCGTGATGATCCTGACGCTGTGGGCGATCAGCGTGCGCATTCGCGATGTGTCGTTCATCGATGCGTTCTGGCCGTTCGGGATGGTCGTGCTGGCCGCAGCAACCTTTGTGCAAAGCGAAGGCAGCCCCGATCGCAAGCTGCTGTTGACAGGGCTGACAGCAGTGTGGGGATTGCGGTTATCCGCGCATTTGTATTTCCGCTGGCGGCGCGACGGCGAAGACCCGCGCTATAAGAAGATCATGGGCTATACGATGGAGAAACGCGGCTGGAGCTTTGCCAAGACCTCGCTGATCCAGGTGTTCGGGATGCAGGCAGTGTTGCTGTTCATCGTCTGCCTGCCTGCGGTGCTGGGGCAAATTCCGGGCGTTCCCTATGATGTTGGTTTGCTCGGCTGGATCGGGGCTGCGGTGGCGCTGACGGGGATTGCCTTCGAAACCATCGGCGATGCCCAACTGTCTCGCCACCGCGCCGACCCCACGATGAAGGGCAAAGTGCTCGATACCGGGCTGTGGCGCTACACCCGCCACCCCAATTATTTCGGAGATGCCTGCACCTGGTGGGGGCTGTGGCTGATCGCCGCCGAAACGCGTATGGGGCTGTTTGCAATCGCGGGTCCGATCCTGATCACATGGCTGCTGACCAAGCTGTCTGGTGTGCCGATGTTAGAGAAGAGCCTCAAGAAAACGCGGCCCGGTTATGAGGAGTATGTGCGGAAGACGTCGGGGTTTGTGCCATGGCCACCGAAGGGGTAAGTGTCAGCTCCGATCCAGGCCGAGGATAGAAGTCAACGCTGCATCGATCCTTGTCATGTCATCCATCGAGAGGACGCCAACCGAACCTTGGACGCGGACTTTCTTGATCGCGATAATGCGATTGGTCATTGCGCAACTCGGGTACTTCAATCCGTTTGCCAAATCTGGCTTGATCAGCGGCCTCACTGAACTGTCAGTGACGTTCTCGGTGGTCAGCGGAACGACGATCACCGTGTCGGGAAAATCGAAACGATCATCTTGCACGATAACGAAGGGGCGAGGTTTTCCCGCAATTCCGCTGCCCGTTGATGCAACGATGATATGACCCTTCATTCCCGCTTATACTCGGGCAGGTCGTCCCAAGCATGCCTTGCCATCTCGTCCAGCCAGTCCACTTCTTCGGGGTTAGCACGTTCCCAAGCGGCAATCTCAGCGCACTCCCGCTGGATGCGTTCGCGCACCTCGGGATTGTCCATATCGATCACCCAGCGCTGCTTGAGCACATAACCCTTTGCGCGCATTGCCTCCCGATGCTTGCGCACGCGTTCGGTGCTCTTGGCGGTGCTGGTGCTGCCAGCTGGCTTGACGACTTCATGCTTGCCCATGACGGCCTCCGTTGCTGAAACATAGGGCGTTTCAGAAACGCGGACAAGGCGTCTCCCGCTTATGCTTCGGTTGGCTTATCGCTGCCAACCAACCCCTTCGCCGCAAAAGCTAGGATCTTGACAGATCTGCATCCGGTCCATCAGCAACCGGATGGAACGTGTTCGGTTGCAATCCGCGCCATCATCAACCTGGAAAATTATCTGCGGAACTTGGTCAAAATTTGCTGCAACTCGGAGCAAATACGCCAGTTCGGCAGCATCGATAGTCTTCGAGTTCCACTTCAATCGACCCGAAGTCTCCAAGTGTATCCGATTTACAATCATCAGCTCGCCGATGCCATCAGATGGCTTTAGCCAATGTCGCGGAGGTGGTCCGCAGTTCGGATAAGCAGATGGTTCCGCGCATGCTGAGAGCGTTCCAAAAAGGGTGAGTGCTCCGGCGCACCAACGCATTCAATAAGTCCGCCCGACAAGAATGCGCTCGACCGCTTTCTCTCCTGTGAAAAAGCACACCCCATCTGCCGCCGCCGCATCCAACGGGGCATTGCGCATGGTCAGTTTTAAACCCTTGAGCCGCTCGACAATCTTCTCCAGCTCCTCGCCGGTTGGCCGGCACCATTGGACTTCGGCCCAGCCGACGACCTTGTCTTCGCTGCCTTTGAAGTGTTTCGACAGGTCGGTGACGTCGCGCGCGATGTTGGCGTCGAGCCGCGACTTGGCTTCGGCGTGGAGGGCGGACTGGATGTCTTCGAGCATCGCGCCTGCCCCCGCCACGAAATCGGCGCGCAGGGTGAAGGCGGACGCGAGCTTGCCGTTCTCGTGATACAGCCGGTCACGGCGGATCACTGCCGCCTTGCCATCGGCGACGTCGCGCGGACCGATTTCGACGATGATTGGCGCGCCTTTCTTGACCCAGCTCCAGCGCTTGGCCTGCGCCTTGGCGGCCTTCACATCGAGCAGCACGCGGACAGGTTCGCCAAACGCGCTTTGGCCTGACAGTTCCTTGTGCAACGACCGGCAATAATCGAGTACCGCCGCATCGCCTTCATCGTCGCGCAGCATCGGCACGATCACGATCTGCCATGGCGCGATCTGCGGAGGGCAGCGCAGGCCATCGTCATCGCCATGCGTCATGATCACGCCACCGATCATCCGGGTCGATACGCCCCAGCTCGTCGTATGCGCGTGCTGGATGCCGCCATCCTTGTCCTGATAGGTGATGCCCGAGGCCTCGGCAAAGCCAGTGCCGAGATAGTGCGAGGTGCCTGCCTGCAACGCCTTGCCATCCTGCATCATCGCCTCGATGCTGTAGGTCGCGACCGCGCCGGGGAAGCGTTCATGTTCGGGCTTTTCGCCTGCGATCACCGGCATCGCGAGCGGCCCTTCGGCGAACGCACGATACATTTCGAGCGCGCGGAGCGTTTCGGCCATTGCATCGGCGCGAGTGGCGTGTGCGGTATGCCCCTCCTGCCAGAGGAACTCGGTCGTGCGCAAAAACATCCGCGTCCGCATTTCCCAGCGAACGACATTGGCCCATTGATTGACCATCAGCGGCAGATCGCGCCACGATTGCACCCAGCGGCTCATCGCTGCCCCAATCACCGTTTCGGAAGTCGGGCGGACGACCAAAGGCTCTTCGAGTTTCGAATCCGGATCGGGGATCAGCCCGCCTTTGGGCCCTTTGACCAGCCGGTGATGCGTGACGACTGCCATTTCCTTGGCAAAGCCATCGACATGATCGGCCTCTTTTTCAAAGAACGATAGCGGGATGAAGAGCGGGAAATAGCAATTCTCGACGCCTGCCGCCTTGATCTGCCGGTCCATGAGGAACTGGATGCGTTCCCAGATGCCATAGCCCCACGGCTTGATCACCATGCAGCCACGCACCCCCGACTCCTCGGCGAGGTCCGCCTCGGATATGACCTCCTGATACCAGGCAGCAAAATTCTGGGCGCGGGTGGTGTTCAAAGCATGTTTCATGG
>JANOQL010000218.1:0-5265 GCA_031414835.1 Sphingomonadales bacterium
CGCAAGGATCGATGGGGCCGAATGCACAGCGCTTGGCCTTGCGACCCACTATCTTCCATCTGAGGTTACAGGCGACGCCAAGCGCCGGATCAGCGAGGAAGACCCAGACCGCATCGATGGCATTCTTGGCGGGTTGGCCGCGACCCCGCCCGAAGCGCGGATCATTGCCAATCTGATCGCGATCAACCGGCATTTCGCGTCCGATGCCTTTGAAGACATCCTCGCCAGCCTCGAAGGTGACGATAGCGGCTGGGCGATGAAAGAGCTCGCGACGTTGCGCATCAAAAGCCCGCAAACCTGCAAGGTGGCGCTGCGTCAACTCGCCGACAGCCGCACGCTCACCGACTTTGCGGACAATATGGCGATGGAATATCGCATCGCGTCGCGCGTGCTGACCCGCCCCGATTTTGCCGAAGGCGTACGCGCGGTGATCGTCGATAAGGACAATGCGCCGCGATGGAACCCTGCGATGGCTGAAGGTGTCACGACCGAACTGATCGACGGCATCTTCGCGTCCCTGCCGAGCCATCAGGAATGGATGCCGCTCGACGGACGATGATTGCGATCAGTCGCCCCAGAAGCCGGGTGACGGCGCATGGGCATAGCCATCTGCAAACCGCACGCCGCCCGCCCTGTCTTCCGACAACCAAGACGGCCCGTCGAGATCGGCAAACTCGGACAGTGCCGCCACGCGGAGGGCAGGCGCAATCGACAACGAAGTGCAGATCATGCAGCCGGTCATCACCCGCAGTCCGCGCGCTTTGGCCGCCGCAGCGAGCAGCAAGGCTTCGGTAAGCCCACCCGTTTTGTCGAGCTTGATGTTTACGATGCCATAGCGCTCGGCGACCGCATCGAGTTCGGCACGGCTGTGCATCGATTCATCAGCCGCAATCGGCACCAGCGCCTCGATCCGCGAGAGGCCAGCATCGGCATCGGATGGCACCGGCTGTTCGAGCAATGCGACGCCCAGTTCGGCCAGCCAGGGCATCGCGCGTTCAACCATCGCCACATCCCAGCTTTCATTGGGATCGACGATCAGCTTTGTATGCGGCGCGGCGGCGCGGACCGCACGAACCCGCGCTTCGGCGTTGTCGGCATCGACCTTGATCTTGAGCAGCGGCGCTGACCCCTCGGCGCGAGTCGCGTTGGCCATCGCCTCGGGTGTGTCGATCCCGATGGTCATCGCCGTGATAACCGATGACGGGGCAGGTGGCGCGTCGCCAGCCCAATCCCACAACGCGCAATCGACCGCGTTGCGCGCGGCCGCGGGGGGCATCAGCGTTTGCAGTTCGTCGCGCCCGATGCCTGCCTCGATGGCAGGGCGCACGGCTTCGATGGCGGCAAGAGCGGCTTCGACGCTTTCGCCGTAGCGCGCGTAGGGAATACCCTCTCCCCAGCCCCTGCGGCCATCGGCTTCGAGCGTCACTGTGATGACATCGCGGACAGTCGTCGTGCTGCGCGCAATGCGGAACGGGCGGGCGAGCGCGAACGCTTCGCCAATCGCGGTCAGCCGCAACGCTTGATCTCGGCGATGATCGGCGCGACCCCGAACGCAATCGGATCGGTGCAGGGCAGTCCGGTCTCATCAGCGATGCGCGCACATAGATCGCGGCCTTCGGCCTCGGGCATCGCGGCGGTGATCAGCGCAATGCCGACCATCTGCGCTTGCGGATTGGTCAGCCGCGCCAGCGAGACGTTGAGATCGATACACTCCTTCAAGCTCGGCAGCGGATAATCGGGCAATCCGCGCAAATGCACACGCGCCAGGTCATGACACATCACAAGCGCATCGGCCTGTGCACCGTGGAGCAGCCCGAGCGACACGCCCGCAAACGAGGGATGGAACAGCGAACCCTGCCCTTCCAATATGTGCCACCCGCCATCGTCCCGCGGTGGTGACAGCGTTTCAGCGGCACCCGCGATGAAATCGGCGACGACCGCATCAATGGGAATGCCACTGCCTGCGACCATGATCCCGGTCTGCCCCGTTGCGCGGAAATCGGCAGTCATGCCCGCCGCCCGCATTCCGGCTTCGAGCGCGAGTGCGGTGTACATCTTTCCCGACGAACAGTCGGTGCCGACGGTCAACAGCCTTTTTCCCACACGCAGCGCGCCTTTCCCGACCGGCAAGTTCGCAGGTGGATCGCGGACATCGTGAAGCGTGCGGCCCAGCCGTGTCGCAGCGTCGGCAATCTGCTGCTGATCGCGCAACCGCGCGTGGAGCCCCGAGGCAATATCGAGTCCGGCCTCAAGCGCTGCCACGACATCGGCCACCATCTGCGGCGTCATCGCCCCGCCCGCCCACGCAATGCCAAGGATCAGCGTTCGCGCACCTGCTGCCTTGGCTGCGGCAAACTCCATCCGGGGAAGATCGAGCGTCAGCGGGGAGCTGTCATGGCGATATTCGCCCACGCACAATTCGCGCCGGAACTGCGCGAGGCCACGCGAGGTCTTGATGTCGGCAGGGTGATCGGCAGCGCCGATATAAAGGAGGTAGGGCGATGCGATCATACGCAAGGCTTAGCCGAGCGCAGCAACCTCACGCAACACCCGCTCGGCCAATTCAGGGCGGCAGATGAGGAGATCGGGCACAAAGGTATCGGCATTATTATACCGCATCGGCGATCCATCGACGCGGCTGACGTGGAGCCCTGCTGCCTGAGCCACCGCGACAGGCGCGCAATTGTCCCATTCATATTGCCCGCCGGTGTGGAGATAAATATCGGCCTCACCGCGCAGCACCGCCATCGCCTTGGCGCCTGCCGATCCCATGGGCAGGAGTTCGGCACCCAGCGCCTTGGCCACCGCAAGAGCCTCGCTTGCGGGCCGGGTGCGGCTGACGAGCATCCGTAACGGGGCGTTTGCAGCGGCGAGTGGCAGCGGTGCATTCGAAGTCAAAGTCAATCGCATCGCCGGAAGCGCAACTGCGCCCACTGCCGCGACGCCATCGACTGCGAGGGCCACATGAATAGCCCAATCGTCGCGCTTTTCCGAATATTCGCGGGTGCCATCAAGCGGATCGATCACCCACAGCCGCGACCGCCCGATGCGATAATCGCTGTCCTTTTCTTCTTCGGACAGAATGGCATCATCGGGCCGCGCCGCGCGCAACGCCTTCATCAGGAAATCATTGCCGCATTGGTCACCCGCCTTGCCTAGCGCGGCACCGGTCAGCCCCGATTCCGATTGCAGCGCCAGCACCAGCCGCCCCGCTTCGGTGGCCAGTCGTTCGGCCAGCATCGCATCGGTCTCGTTCACCCCAGCAGCCTTTCGACAATCAGATCGGCGGCGTCTTGCGGCGACATCGCGGTCGTGTCGATGCGGATTTCAGGGTTCTCGGGCGCTTCGTACCGGCTGTCGATCCCGGTGAAGTTCTTGAGCGCGCCTGCCCGCGCCTTTTTATACAGCCCCTTCACATCGCGCGCCTCAGCTTCGGCCAATGGCGTATCGACGAAGATTTCGATGAACTCGCCTTCAGGGATCATGCCGCGCACCAGATCTCGCTCGGCCGCAAACGGCGAAATGAACGCGGTGATGACGATCAGCCCCGCATCGGTCATCAACTTGCCGACTTCGCCGACGCGGCGGATATTCTCGATCCGGTCAGCCTCGGTGAAGCCCAGATCCTTGTTGAGGCCGTGACGGACATTATCGCCATCCAACAGGAACGTGTGCCGGTTCATCCGGTGGAGCTTTTTCTCGACGAGGTTGGCAATCGTCGATTTGCCCGATCCCGACAGCCCGGTGAACCAGAGCAATGCAGGCTTCTGGTTCTTCAAATCGGCGCGCGCCTGGCGAGCAATGTCGCTGGCCTGCCAATGGACATTCTGCGCGCGGCGAAGGCTGAAATTGATCATCCCCGCCGCAACGGTCGCGTTGGTCATCTTGTCGATCAGGATGAACCCACCCAGCGTCCGGTTATCGGCATAGGCTTCGAACACGATCGGGCGATCGGTTGCGACTTCGGCCACGCCAATTGCGTTCAGATCGAGCGACTTCGCCGCCATATGCTCGAGCGTATTGACGTTGACGGCATATTTTGGCGGCTGGACCGTCGCCGTTACCGTCTGCGTCGCGAGTTTGAGCCAGTATCCACGCCCGGGAATCAGCGGCTCATCGGCCATCCAAACGATGCTCGCCTCGAACCTGTCGGCGGCTTCGGGCGGGGCGTCGGCAGCGGCGATGACATTCCCGCGCGAACAATCGACCTCATCGGCGAGCGTCAGCGTGACCGACTGGCCCGCGACGGCCTGTTCGAGATCGCCATCGAGCGTCACGATCCGCGACACGCTGCTTGTCCGCCCAGACGGCAGAATGCGGACCGCGTCTCCAACTCCGATCTGCCCGCTTGCCACAAGCCCCGCAAAGCCACGGAAATCGAGATCGGGGCGGTTGACCCACTGCACCGGCATCCGGAACGGCTTGGCAAGATCGGCATCGGCGCTGACCTCGACGGTTTCGAGATGTCCCATCAAAGTCGGCCCGCGATACCAAGGCGTCTGTTCGGACAATGCGGTGATATTGTCGCCCTTGAATCCCGAAATCGGGATTGCGGTGAAACGCGATATGCCAATCTCGTTGGCAAACGCGCGATAGGTCAGCAGGATGCGGTTGAAGACCGCTTCATCATACTCGACAAGGTCCATCTTGTTGACTGCAAGCACGACGTTGCGGATGCCGAGCAGTTGCGCGAGGTAGCTGTGCCGCCGCGTTTGCGTCAGCACGCCCTTGCGCGCATCGATCAGGATCACCGCGAGATCGGCAGTCGACGCGCCTGTCACCATGTTGCGGGTATATTGCTCGTGCCCCGGACAATCGGCGACGATGAATTTGCGCTTTTCGGTCGCGAAAAAACGATACGCGACGTCGATCGTGATCCCCTGTTCGCGCTCGGCGGCCAGCCCATCGACGAGCAGCGCGAAATCGATCTCGCCGCCTTGCGTTCCGACGCGTTTGCTGTCGGCTTCGAGCGCGGCAAGCTGATCCTCGAAGATCATTTTCGAATCATAGAGCAGCCGCCCGATCAGCGTCGATTTCCCGTCATCGACCGACCCGCAGGTGATGAAGCGGAGAAGGCTCTTTCGCTCATGCCCTGCAAGATAGGCTTCGATGTCTTCGCCGATCAGGGTGTCGGTTTGGTAGATTGGTGTGGTCATCAGAAGTAGCCTTCGGCTTTCTTCTTTTCCATGCTGGCATCGCCGCCATCCTTGTCGATGACGCGGCCCTGGCGTTCGGAGGTGGTGGTCAGCAGCATTTCCTGAATGA
>JANOQL010000219.1:0-3788 GCA_031414835.1 Sphingomonadales bacterium
GACGACGGGCTTCATCGCCGAAGAATATCCCGAGGGCTTCCACGGGGCGCCTGCCTCGACCGATCTGGCGCGCAGCCTTGCCGCGATTGCTGCGTTCGTGGCGACCGCCGATGCGGATCGGGCACGGCAGGTCGATGGGCAGTTGGGCGACGTGCTCGATCCGCCGGGGCGCTGGCAGGTTCAGGTCGATGACATCCTCCACGACGTTGCGATTTCGCGGGACGAGGTGACGGTTGACGGCGAACTGCTCGACTTGGCGATGGCCTACACGCCGGGGGACCGGCTGGTGACTGCCGAGGTCGATGGCGCGGAGATCGCGGTCAAGATTGCGCCCATTCGTGGCGGACTGCGACTGACCAGCCGGGGGGCGGCGCATATCGTCCGCATCCTGCCTACGCACATCGCGCATTTGGCCGATTATATGATCGCAAAAATCCCGCCCGATCTCTCCAAATTTTTGATCTGCCCGATGCCGGGTCTGCTCACGCAGCTCCATGTCGCGGCGGGTGACAGCGTTGAGGCGGGGCAGCCGCTTGCGGTGGTGGAAGCGATGAAGATGGAAAACATCCTCCGCGCCGAAAAATCGGGGGTGGTGAAGTCGGTCAACGCCGCGCCGGGGGAAAGCCTCGCGGTCGATGCGGTGATCCTCGAAATGGCATGACGCACGTTCTGCATCCGCTATCGGCACCGGCAGCGGCCGAGATCGGCTTCGACGATTTCCTCAAGGTCGATATCCGCGTCGGGACGATTGTGGACGCAGAGTCGTTTCCCGAGGCACGCAAACCGTCGCTCAAACTGCGGATCGATTTCGGCGAACCGATTGGCGTGAAGAAAAGCTGCGCGCAGATTGTGGCGCACTACGAGGCCGCGACTTTGATCGGGCGTCAGGTCGCTGCGGTCGTCAATTTTCCGCCACGCCAGATCGGGCCTGCGATTTCCGAAGTCCTCACGCTCGGATTTGCTGACGATCAGAGTGAAGTCGTGCTATTCGCACCCGATCAGCGTGTTCCGAACGGGTCACGCCTATTCTGACAGTCATCGTTTCCGGGGGAACCGCTATGCCATTGCCAGTGACCGCCTTTGTCGCCGCCGTCTGCGCGATCATGTTATTGATCACGGCCATCGCCACGATCCGGGCACGACTGCGTCTCAAGGTCGCCTTCGGCGATGGAGGTGACCAAACGCTGATCGCGGCAACCCGCGCGCATGGCAACCTCGCCGAACACGCGCCGATCGTGATCCTGCTGCTCGGTCTGCTTGAATTGGCGAACGCGTATCATCTCGCGCTGATGGCGATTGGCGCCGTGTTTCTTGCAGGGCGCATCGCGCATATCTTCGGGATGTTCGCCGTCCATACTCCGGGTGCCGCACCTGTGTCCCGCCAGATCGGTGTGGTGCTTACGTTTCTGACGATTGCGGTGCTGGGCGGTTGGACGCTGTTCTTGCTGGCGACGCGAAACTGATTGTGGGGGCATTTTTGAATAAATCGGGCGTGGGTGCCTCCTTGATAATTTCCGGCGCAGTTCTCGTTGCGCCGGGCTGGGCAGGTGCGGTTCACGAAAAGGCCGCACTCATCCTAGGGCTTGCTGGAACACTGCTAATTGTTATTGGCACTTGGATACAGTATCGAAGCAGTAGACCGTTTGAACGCGAATATCGTCAGTCTGACTGGACTCAACATGAAGATGGGGCGTCCATTGTAATTAGCCCGCTTGAGCATGGCAAAGGACAGGAAGCATAGGGGCAAATATATGGACGGAGCGACGAAGGTGGCTATCACGCCACATTAGGCAATGTGCGCCATGAAAATGGGATCGTATACTTCACATCGTCAGGTTCCGGGTGGGACTGCAAAATCGTTATTCGTTAAACCTCAACGATCGCCACCGCCCGAATCCACCCCGCACTGGCGCGTTCGATCTTCACCGGGAAACAGCTGAAGGTGAAGCCAGTTGCCGGGATTGCGGCCAAATTGGTCAATTTCTCGATCTGGTAATAGGGGCGGATGCGGCCGGCTTTGTGGCCTTCCCAGATGATCGACGGGTCGCGTGTTTCGGCCCAGCGTTTGGCGGTGTGGCTAAACGGTGCGTCCCAGCTCCACGCGTCGGTGCCGACGACCTGAACGCCGCGCTCGGTGAGATAGAGCGTCGCCTCTGCGCCCATGCCGCAGCCCTGATCGGTGAAATTGTCGGTGCCATAGACCGCGCCGGACTGGATCAAAACGATGTCGAGCGGCTGGAGGTCGTGCCCGATCCGCTCGAGTTCAGCTTCGATCTGGTCGGCGGTCACCAACGATCCATGCGCCTTCCACGAGAAATCGAGCTTCACGCCAGGGCGAAAGAACAGATCGAGCGGGGCTTCGTCGATGCTCGGCGCTGGGGTGGCGCCGTTGTCAGTCGTCGAATGATAATGCCACGGTGCGTCCATATGCGTGCCGTTGTGCGTGCTCAGCGTCAGTTGCTCGACCGCCCAGCCTTCGCCATCGGGCAGGTCTTTACGGGTCAGTCCGGGGAAGAACATCGCAATCTGCTCCCACGTCGTCTCATGCGTCATATAAGTGACTTGCGGGCGCATCACAGGCGGGTCGCTGATCACATCGTTGGTGATCGGGATCGAGAGATCGATGAAGCGGCGGGTCATCAAGCGATACGTCTACTGCAAAACCCGCTCATCTCTAGCGAAGTCGAGAGGCTTTTTCCACTGGGCCGACGTGTCTCGACTTCGCTCGACATGAGCGAGTTGGGTTTGGCCAATCGTCACAGCCCCAGCTCGCGCCGTATCTCATCACCTTGCTGGCCGAGCGTTGGCGCTGGGGCGATGTCACGCGCGGCCATTGCCGAATAGCGGACTGGTGGCTGCATTTCGAGATAGCCGCCCTCCGTCGGATGCTCCTTGCGTTTGAAAAAGCCGGTCGCCTTTAGTGACGGTTCCTCGAACACATCGGCAAGCGCGCGCGCTTCGATGGCAGGGAAGTCGGCAGCTTTGAGGACTGAAAGCCATTCGGCGGTGGTCTTTGCAGGCGCCAGTTCGCCGATCCGCGCGTAAATCGAAGTCATATTGGCGAAGCGGCCCGCGCGCTCGTGGAATGGTGGGCGCGTCACCATCTCGGTATCGCCCATCATCGCGAGCAGCTTGACGATCTTTTCATCGGTATACGGCACGATCACGATATGCCCGTCCTTGGTCGGGAAGGGCTGGCGCGCGGGATCGATCTGGCGCGGGTATCCGGGTGGGCCGATGGCGGGATCGAACACCGCATCCTGCAAATGTTCGGTCAGCATGAAGCTGGTGAAGCATTCGAGCATCGGCACTTCGACATGCTGGCCTTCGCCTGTGCGCAGCTTGTGGATCAGCGCAGCCAGCATCGCCTGTGCGCCATAGGTGCCTGACACCTTGTCGGCGATGAGCGAGGGGAAATAGCGCGGGGCAGGGTTCCCATCGGTCATCGGTAGCAGGCTGGTGGTGCCCGATGCGGCCTGGATGACATCGTCATAGGCAGGGTCGTCGGCATAGGGGCCGTTCTGCGCGAAGCCTGCGAAATGCGCGTAGATGATGTCGGGCTTGATCGCCTTGACCGCTTCATAGCTGAATCCGAGCTTGGTCAGCGCCTTCATCCGGACGTTGTGGACGAAGATATCCGCTGTTTCGAGCAGGCGGCGCAGCACTTCGGCATCGTCTGGGTTTTTGAGATCGAGAACGATCGACCGCTTGCCGCGATTGACGGTCAGATGCGTGCCGCCCATCAGAGGGCCGACCTTCGATTTACCCATATAGCGCGGGGTATCGCC
>JANOQL010000220.1:0-1685 GCA_031414835.1 Sphingomonadales bacterium
GCTATGCGCGCGCCTCTACCGAGGCAGGGCAACCCCTGTTCTCATATGGCGTGCGGCCATGGCGGAACTGGTAGACGCGCAACGTTGAGGTCGTTGTGGGCGAAAGCCCGTGGAAGTTCGAGTCTTCTTGGCCGCACCAGTTTTATTTTGCGCCTGCCTGCTGCGCTGGCTGCGGCGCGACGATCCCCAGCTTGATCGACGGCGTGGTCCCGGACACGGTCGCACTGCCGATCATCGGCAACACCCGCACCGCCTCTGCTGACAATTTGCCGATCCGGACCGTGTAGCGCCCATAAGGCACGCCTTCGAACAGGAAAAAGCCATCATATTCGCTGCGTGTTTTCTTCACGACGCGGCCTTCGACATCGACCAGTTCGAGATCGACACCTTCGAGCTTGCCCCCGCCCGCCTTGACCAGCGTGCCTTCGATTTCTCCCGCGCTCGATAACGGCAGTTCGATTGTCACCGCAATTCCAGGGCGCGGTGTTACCACCAGCCCTTGCGTCGATGGCTGGACAAACGGATCGGGCAGCGACGAGCCGTCGATCCCGATCAGAACGGCCTGAAACGGTTCGAGCGCGTCGATGATCACCTGGCCGTCAGCGCCGGTCAGCCGGTCAACCGGCACACGACCTGCGGCAAGCTGAACATCTTTTTCGATCGGTTCACCTGCGTCACGCCGACCGTTGCCATCGAGATCGCGATAGACAGTTGCGACGACTTGCCCGAAGCCAGCGAGCCGTTCCGAAGTCAGCCTGATGCCACCTTGGCGTCGCGGATCGGGCCCGAGGCTGAACGCGAGGTTGAGCCCGCCTGCGACCGCGCCATCGGTCGCCGCTTCGAATGACGCCGTTACCGCCACTTTTTCGAAGCGGCGGATATAACCGATCGCGCCACGCCCGCGCTTCAGCGGCCCATCATAACCGATTTCGGCGCGCCAATCGTTGCGATAGCGGTCATCGCCCTTGCCCGCGCTCCATTCGGCAATGAGGCCAAGGCTTTCGAGCCGCGGTGTGGGTGCCAGCCGATACCGGCTTTCACCGCGAAAGCGCACGCGCCCGATCCGCGCATTGGCCAGCACACCGCCGAGAATTTCCCCCGGTTGGTCAGGGCCGAAGCGCCGCACCGTTTTGCGCCAGCCCAATTCACCGGTCAAAGACACCCTCCCGAATCCAGCCGACACGCGGCTGTTGGCATCGAGCGTGTGGTTGCCGTCGGCACGCGTTGTCAGCCGCGCATCGACATGGACCGGGAATGCCGAGCGCCCCGTCCCGAACGCATGATCGAGCGACACGCTGTGCAGCCCTGTCACGCGTTCGTGCACGCTATCCGAACGAAAACCGCCGAATGCCAAGATCGATTCGGCGCTCAAATAGGTTTTGCCAAGTTCGCCAAGCAGTTGGGCGCGGAACGATTGGCCGCCTTCGACTGCATAGGCACCCGAAACCTCGATTAAAGTTGGCCCAACTGCGCGTCGCACCGATGTTTCGGCATAGTTGCGTCGCAGTCCGTCTTCGAGGATCAGCGAATGCGCCAGCGCTGCCACTGACGTCTTGGCATCAAGCCCGCGTTCGAGCCCGACGCTTCCCCGCCATCCTTCGCCTGCAAACCGCCTGCCGCCGCCGATCCCGATCAGATCGCGGCCATCCTCGAACGCACCTGCCCAATAATAGGTTTTGCGCGGC
>JANOQL010000221.1:0-3792 GCA_031414835.1 Sphingomonadales bacterium
CGATGCGATCTTCAAGCAACAGCGGATCAAGCACATTCTCGTCCGCCACGAGCAGGCCGCGACGCACGCGGCGGAAGGCTACGCGCGTTCGACGGGCAAGCCAGGTGTGGTGCTCGTCACCTCCGGGCCCGGCGCGACCAACGCGGTCACCGGCATCACCGATGCACTGATGGATTCGATTCCGATGGTCGTCATCACCGGGCAGGTTGCCACCCATCTGATTGGATCGGACGCGTTTCAGGAGGCTGATACCGTCGGCATCACGCGGCATTGCACCAAGCATAATTATCTTGTGAAAACACCCGCTGAGCTTGGCGATGTGATCCACGAGGCGTTCCACATCGCGACCACGGGACGTCCCGGCCCGGTCGTGGTCGATATCCCCAAGGACGTTCAGGTCGCGACCGCGCCTTACCGCAAACCGGGGAAGATCGAGCACAAAAGCTACAAGCCTGCGCTCAAGGGCGATCTCGGCTTGATCGAGGCAGCTGTCGAAATGCTCGCGGCGGCGGAACGGCCCATCCTTTACACAGGAGGCGGCGTCATCAATGCCGGGCCGCAGGCAGCCCAGATTTTGCGCGAACTGGCGCGGATCAGTGGTGCGCCGGTTACCTCCACCTTGATGGGCCTTGGTGCTTATCCCGCTAGCGGCGATGCGTGGCTCGGGATGCTCGGAATGCACGGCACCTATGAGGCCAACTGGGCGATGAACCAGGCCGATCTGATCCTGTGCCTCGGCGCGCGGTTCGATGATCGCGTGACGGGGCGGCTTGATGCCTTTGCGCCCAAGGCGAAGAAAATTCACATCGATATCGATCGCAGCTCGATCAACAAAACGGTCCGCGCCGATCTGGGCATTGTCGGAGACGTCGGGCGCGTGATGGAGGATATGGTCAAGATCTGGAAATCGCGCGCGCATCAGAAGGCCGACTTGTCAGGGTGGTGGAAACGCATCGACGAATGGCGCGCGAAGAAGTCGCTCGCCTACCCCGTATCGATCACCGAGATCATGCCGCAGGAGGCCGTGGCAGCGCTCTATCGCGCGACGCACAAGCGCAAGCCGATCATCACCACCGAAGTCGGCCAGCACCAGATGTGGGCCGCGCAACACTTCCATTTCGACGATCCCAACAAATGGCTGACGTCGGGCGGACTCGGCACAATGGGCTATGGCCTTCCAGCCGCAATCGGCGCGCAGCTTGGCAATCCCAACGCGCTGGTGATCGACATTGCCGGCGAAGCCTCGATTCAAATGAACATTCAGGAGCTGGCGACCGCGACGCAGTACCGGCTACCGGTCAAGATATTCATCCTCAACAATGAATATATGGGGATGGTCCGCCAGTGGCAGGAGCTGACATATTCGAGCCGCTATTCAGAGAGTTATAGCGATTCGCTGCCGGACTTTGTGAAGCTTGGTGAGGCGTATGGCTGGAAGGGCATCCGGATCGAGAATATGGACGGGCTTGAGGATGGCATTCAGGCGATGCTCGATTACGACGGCCCAGTGATCGTCGATTGCATGGTCGCCAAGCTCGCCAATTGCTTCCCGATGATCCCGAGTGGCGCGAGCCATGTCGATATGCTGCTCGACCCAAGCATGGTCACCGGAGAGATGTCCGACGAAGCCAAGGCGCTGGTGTGATGATACGCGAACAAGCATTGCCCCGCCGCGACGAGATGATTTCAGTTTTCGACGCTTTTCGGGCCACCCAAGCCTTCCTCGAAGCGTATTGGCGGCGCGGATTAGAGCAGGACTGCAACCTTGCCGACTTGCTTGGTGCAATGGAAATGTGTGGCAATCCGCCAAAGCCGATCGACATTGCTCAATGGGACGCTTGGATTGGATCAGTGGATAAAGTCTCCCATGCACATTAAATCGGGCCCACAGGAGCGGCACACGCTTTCCGTCACTGTGTCGAACGAACCCGGCGTGCTTGCGCGGATCGCAGGCATGTTTTCGGCGCGCGGCTATAATATCGAAAGCCTGACCGTCGCCGACATCACCGAGGATGACGCGGTCAGCAGGATCACGATCGTCACCGTCGGCACGTCGGCGGTGATCGAACAGGTGGTGGCGCAACTTGACCGGATGGTGCCTGTTCACAAAGTCACCGACCTGACGCTGCTTGGCGATCATGTGGAACGCGAACTCGCGCTGGTGAAGGTTGCTGGCAGCGGTGAACACCGGATCGAGGCGCTGCGGCTCGCCGAGGTGTTCCGCGCCAATGTCGTCGATACCACGATCGGCAGCTTCGTGTTCGAAGTAACGGGTGCCAGCACCAAGATCGACCGCTTCGTCGAACTGATGGGCGAAATCGGCCTCGTCGAAGTCGCGCGCACCGGGATTGTCGCGATGGCGCGCGGTAGGGAAGCGGTTTAGCTCAGTATAGTGTGTCTCGACTGCGCTCTAAATGAGCGGGATCGGGCAAAGGAATTACAATCACACCGCTCGTCTCGAGCGAAGTCGAGAGACAAAAGGGAAGAAGCAAGATGCGTGTCTATTACGATCGTGACGCCGATCTGAAACTGATCGAAGCCAAAAAAATTGCCGTGCTCGGCTATGGGTCGCAGGGCCATGCCCATGCGCAGAATTTACGCGATGCAGGCGTCAAGGATGTTGCGATTGCACTCCGCGCCGGTTCGGCGACCGCGAAGAAGGCCGAAGAGGCGGGCTTCAAGGTGCTCACTAACGTCGATGCGGCGAAATGGGCCGACATTATCATGGTCCTCGCCCCCGATGAGCATCAGGCCGCGATCTACGCCGACGACCTGCATTCAAACATGAAACAGGGCGCGACGCTTGCCTTTGCACACGGCCTCAACGTCCATTTCGGGCTGATCGAGCCCCGCGCCGATCTCGATGTCATCATGATTGCGCCCAAGGGACCGGGCCACACCGTCCGCAGCGAATATCAAAAGGGCGGGGGCGTTCCCTGCCTGATCGCGATCCATCAGGATGCGAGCGGCAACGCGCATGACATCGCACTAGCCTACGCATCAGGCGTCGGCGGCGGGCGCAGCGGGATCATCGAGACCAATTTCCGCGAAGAATGCGAAACTGATCTGTTCGGCGAACAGGCCGTGCTGTGCGGCGGGATCACCCATTTGATCCAGGCGGGGTTCGAAACGCTCGTCGAGGCAGGCTATGCCCCCGAAATGGCGTATTTCGAATGCCTTCATGAAACCAAGCTGATCGTCGATCTGCTCTATGAAGGCGGCATCGCCAACATGCGCTATTCGATCAGCAACACCGCCGAATATGGCGACATCAAAACCGGCCCGCGGATCATTACCGATGAGACCAAAGCCGAAATGAAGCGCGTCCTCGCCGACATCCAGTCAGGCCGCTTCGTTAAGGATTTCGTCCTCGACAATCGCGCCGGCCAGCCCGAATTGAAGGCGAGCCGCAAGGCCGCCGCCGCACACCCCATTGAAAAGGTCGGCAGCGAACTCCGCGCGATGATGCCGTGGATTGCGAAGAACAAGCTCGTGGACAAGGCAAAGAACTAGACCAGCCAGACGAACCCTTGGGAGAGGGCTTGACGAGAGCGGGGGCTGCACCGACAAGTGTGTGGCCCCCTTTTCCTGTCAGGAGTATCTCCTCATGCGCAAAGCATATTTGCTCGCCCTCCCCCTCCTTGCCGCACCGCTCATCGCGCAAATGCCGACCGAAGCGCCCGGCAAACTCGATGCCTCGCGAGTCACGGCCGGGAACTATGTCGTAGAGAAAACTCATGCGCAGATTCGCTGGTCGGTCAGCCATTTCGGCTTCAACGATTATTTCGGGCT
>JANOQL010000222.1:0-5895 GCA_031414835.1 Sphingomonadales bacterium
AAGCGCATCCCCGCGATCACGTCGCTGCCCAAGGGCGTTGCGCCTGAATCGGATACCGGCTGGACGCCATCGACGCTCGACACCATTCTACCACCGCGCATCCAGTGGATCGCGCACAATTATAATCACCTCCATGAACAACCGACGCTGTTTTATGCGGTGGCGATTGCGCTTGCGGTGATCGGGCAGGGCGATGGCCTCAACGCAACGCTCGCCTGGGCCTATGTTGTCCTCAGAATTGTCCACAGTGTTTTCCAGTCGACGGTCAACAAGGTGCCGATCCGCTTCGGCATCTTCGTGCTGGCCAGCCTGCCGCTGTTCGCGCTTGTCATCCACCTGTTGCTGGCGGTGTTTTAGCGGCGATGTCGGTTCAGTCGGACAAATGGATTCGCGAACGTGCGCTTGCCGATGGCATGATCGAGCCGTTCGTCGAAAGCCAGCGGCGCGAAGGTTGCATCAGTTACGGCCTGTCGTCCTACGGCTATGACGCTCGGGTCGCGCCCGAATTCAAGATATTCACCAACGTCAACTCATCGGTGGTCGATCCCAAGGCGTTCGACCCTGATAGTTTCGTCGATCGCGAAACCGATGTGTGCGTGATCCCGCCCAATTCGTTTGCGCTCGCCCGCACCGTCGAATATTTCCGCGTGCCACGCGACGTTCTCGTGATCTGCCTCGGCAAATCGACCTATGCGCGATGCGGCATCATCGTCAATGTGACGCCATTGGAGCCGGGCTGGGAAGGCCATGTCACGCTCGAATTTTCAAACACGACGCCGCTGCCTGCCAAAATTTACGCCAATGAAGGCGCTTGCCAGTTCCTGTTCTTGAAAGGCAACGAGCCGTGCGAGACAAGCTATGCGGATCGCGCGGGCAAATATATGGGGCAATTGGGCGTAACCTTGCCAAAATTATAGTCAGTGCTAACCATATCGAAACCGATATGGGGTTCTTGGGACGACCAGAATTAGTGGAGTAATCATCTCGTGATGAAACTTGTGTTCGCGCTCGCCGCCTTCGCCGTTCCTGCCGCTTCGTTGGCACAGGCAAATGCCGTCAGCCTTGAAAGCAAGACCTTCGTGGCGCGCAAAGTGACGCTCCCGGATGGCAAGGTCGATAACAAGCTGTTCCCGCCCGATCAGGTGTTGCCGGGTGAGGCGCTTGTTTTCATGCTCGAGTATAAAAATCAGGGTGCAAAAGCTGCAACCGGCTTTGTCATTAACAATCCTGTTCCAAGTGCGGTTCAATTCACCGGAGCAGAACAGCCATGGGCAGTCGTATCTGTCGATGGTGGCAAGATTTTCGGCCCGCTTGCCACGCTCAAAGTGAAATCTGCTGAAGGCGCTGTGCGTCCTGCAAATGCTTCCGATGTCACCAATGTCCGGTGGAAGTTCGCGACGCCGATAGCGGCGGGTGCGGCGGGCCGCGTGACCTATTATGGAATGGTCAAGTAAGCGCCTCAGAACTGCCCGCTGAACGCAAATTCATGGCCGACGGGGGTATCGCGAAACCCCGCTTGTGACAGTCTGATGCCAGCCGCAGGATCACTGGCGCGGACGTTGAGCCGCGCTGAATACGCCCCGTCCGGCGTTAGCCGCAGCGCAACGCGTTCCATGGCAGAACCGCTGACCAGCAGTGCAGACACTGCTTTGCCATCGCAGCGCAGCGGTCCTGAAAGTGCGGTGCCAAGATCGACGCCGTTGATGCTGCCCTTGAGCTGAAGCCGCACCGTTCCTGTCGTTTGGACACAGCGTTCGCTTTCAAACCGGATGCCCGCACCTGAAAGACCCAGACTTTCCACGGGCAGCGGGGCAAAGGCTCCGGCGAGCGCCAGCTGTGCGTTCATGTCGCGAAAACCCCAGTTCCACGGGCTTCCGATCAATGTCCCGCGCAAAGACGCATCATTGACCGACGCCACGTCGACATAGCCGCGCAGCATCATCAGCCGCCACGGCGAAACGCTGGCGCGGAAATCGCCGAGCACCAGTTCGCCAACGGTCACGCCTTCGAGCCGCGCGTTCCACACGCTGCCTTCGACCTGACGCACCCCGATTACGGCATTGTCGCCAAGCCCCGCCAAGGCGATCCGCATCGGAAAGAATGCGATCAACAGCATGACCGTCAGGAGCGCCAATGCCAGACGCGGACGGTTCACGAGGTTCGCGCCCGGAACTGTGCATCGACTGCGATCGTCGCGTCGGGATTGGGCCGGATGCTCAACTGATCGATGAACACGCCGCGCCGTTGAAGGCCTTGCGCCCATTCGAAAAAGGCCGACGGCCGTGCCGAGACAATCGACACGATGATGCCATCGCCACCGACAGGGTCGGCGCGCGACAGAGTGAAGCCTGTTTCGGCGGCGGCGGCCTTCACAACATCGGCGACAGGCGCGCCCAACGGCGGCGGCGGGTTCTTGCGCAAAAACGCGAGCGCTGCCGCCTGCGACCGTGCTTCGGCAAGCGTATCGACTGCCGCGCGGTGGCGCGCTTCGGCAGCATCCAGCGCCGGGCCGATGGGACGGATGATCAGCAGCCAGATCAGCACTGTGAGCAAAACGACCGCGAGCAGCCCGAGCATGACCTTCTCGCGCTCGCTCCGTTCGGCCCAATAGCCAAGAAACTGTGCCTTCATTGCCCCTGCACCTGAATGTCCATGCGTGGACGCCCCTGCTCCATTGTCGGCACTCCTGGCGTCACGTTGAGGCCTGCGCTCTGCAACCGCACCACCAGCGTATCGAGTTCGGCCTGTGTTGCCGCCCGCGCGGTCATCCGCAATACGCCGTCGGATGCAAAACCCATGGTGGTCAGTTCGACATTCGGCGTCGCTTCGATGCTGGCGATCGCTGCCGATGCCGTCTGCGAAAATCCGCCGCCGCCACCACGCATCGCGGTCAGCCGGTCACGGAGCAGGCCTGCTGCCTCTTCGCCTGCAACCGCTTCGCCAACCGCTTTGCGCGCAACTTCGGCAGTCTGCTTGTCGAGCGCTGACGCATCGAGCGACAGCCGCGCAATCTTTGTGATCGGGATGGCCAGCGTCACAAGCAACAACGCACCCGCCAGCCATGCAAGCGGACGGAGCCGCGCCCAATCGGGCAACCAGCTCGTCTTGCGCGCGAAAACGCCCTGCCGCAGGTCAAGTGGGGGTGAGGTCATCGCGGCAAGCGCGCTAAACTCGATGGCTTCGCGGTCGAGTGTCGCGGTCTCACCATCGACGATCAGCGGGGTCAGCTCGGGATCGTCGGCCATCGCGATGCGGCGCCCTCGCACGATTGTTTCAGTGCCCAGCACCGCGCGCACCGCGCCTTCGTCAGGCGCTGCGACGATCATCTGCGCTGGCACGATCGCATCAGGATCGAGCTCGGCGATCCAGCTGCGCATCTTGTCAGCCGAGACGACTGCCACCGGACGCGTGCCAAGCTCATCGGCAAGCCCGCAAGCGATATGCGCATCGCCGAGTGCCCGATCGGCAAGTTGGAGGCGTGCCGCCGCATTGGCTTGCGCCGGCGAAAGGTCAGGCAGATCGAGCCAGTGCAACGTCACATCGGCAGCAGGTGCCACGGCAATCAGGCTTTCGCCTTCGCGCCATTCGGCGGGATCATAGCCTTCGCCGCGCCGTGCAATCGCCGCGTCGAGAACCTCAAACCATGGACGATTGCCGCCCAGAAACAAAAGCCGCGAAACGCTCATTCAGGATCCCCATAAACCCGGCGGACAAGTCGCGGCGGCGAGGCTTGCGCGTCGATCAGCCCTCGCTGGCGCAGTTCGGCACCCGCCAGTTCGGCGCTCATATCCGCCACGAACCAGCGGGTCTTGACCTGGGTTTGCTCTTCGACTTCGGCAGACGGCAGTGTTAGCCCGCTGTTTCCGACGATTCTCCAGAATTCCATTGGATTGCCATAGCCGCCGCGCGGCCGCTGGTCGATCATTTGCGCCGCGCCATTGGCATCGACTTGCCCGTTGAAAAGCATCGCGAGGAGAATGCCCTGATCGGATCGCAACGTGTTGATGTTGATCGGTGAAAGCGCAGTGATGGGGAGCGCGCACAGCCATGGCGCGATCTTGGCATAAATCTCCGGCGTCATTCCCGCGATGCTCCGGATTTCGGATGCGTCGGCCATCAGGGTGTTGGCAGGAAGATAGCGTGGCTTGGCCGCAAGATAAAACGCATCTTCGGCTCCACCGGGAAGCGCGACATTGTCACCATCGATCCAGTCGGCAGTGGCGGCTGCAATCTGGCGCGCGGCAGCAGGCTGCGCCTTGTTCAGCAGGATGAGCGCTTCCAATTGCTGCATTCCCAAAGGCCGTGCGGAAAGCGGCAGCCCGGGTTCGCCCTGCACGACGCTGTTGACGTTGAAGCAATTGCCGCCGTCATCGATCCGAACCGTCGCGGTGCCGCGCTCGACGGGGAAGGGCAAATCGACCCCGATCAGCCCGGTATCGACCGTCGTTCGGGTAACATCGGGGCCCGCCAGTGTTGCGAGCCTCGACAGCACGATCGTTTCGGCCACATAGCCATAGCCGCGCGCCTGATCGAGCGCAGCGATATTGCCCGTCATCCGCGATGACAGCTTGAGCCGTTCGAGCGAGATCGACGCGACCACCGAAATGAACGCAACGAGGACCAGCACGGTCAGCAGCGCCATACCACGTTCGGATTTGCGCGGAATCACGGCTCAAAATCCGTGTCGGGCGGGAGATCGGCGCTGGCGTCTGGCATTCCCGATCCGACGAGGAACAGGCGGCGCACCGGCGCTTTGCCCTTGGGCGTCATCACCAGTTCAACCGCTTGTGGCATTGCATCGGGGCGCAGCGCATCCCAGCGATCACGCCATTCGCCCTTGTCGCGAACCCGCACCACCACGCTATCGAGATTTTCGGCGATCAGACTGCCTTCGCCGATCACCGCGCCATCGGGCATCGGCGAGACCGCTCGGCGCAACCGCCCGCGCACAAAGCGCCACTCGATCCGCTGGACGCCGGGACGAAGGCCTTCGCCTCCCGTTGCGCCAGCCGCGCGGACAAGCCCGATCAGCACGCCATTGTCATTCGCGCTGAACGCGCGGCGCGGCGCGCCTTCGGCATTGCGGGTGATGCGTGGCAGGGCCTGCGCCATGTCCATTGCCATCAGACTGCCGAGCTTTTGCCCTGCCGCGAGGCTGTCGAGCTTTGCCCCGACCGCCTCCTGCGACCGGACACTGGTGCCAAGGAGGCTGACACCTGCCGCCGAGATCAGCCCGAAAATCGCGAGGGCCACCATGAGTTCGATGAGGGTGAAGCCATTTGAAAAAGTAAGGGTTCGCGCGAAGCCGCGAAGGCGCAAAGGGGGTTGGCCTAGCGAAGCCATTGACGATAACTCTGTTACCGCCGTTACATAAATGCCTGTGCTTCGCACAAAACCTTCGCGCCTTTGCGGCTTCGCGCGAACCCTTACTGCTTGAAACAGGCTCACTGCGTGATCCTTGCCAGCGTCAGCCGCGCCGCAGGCCGTCCGCGCGGATCGGCGACGACAATGTCGATTCGAACGATCTTGGGATCGGCGGTAGTGGAGACTGTTCGTGACCAACGCCATGCTTGCCCGCCATTTTGTTCTTGCCCTTCGCTGTCGCCCACAGTCGGCGCTCCGGGATCGGTCAGGCTTTCGACCGCTATGTTGTTCGCGACAATCTGCGCCATCGCCTGGGCATCGACTGTGGCGGTATTGCGCACTGTGGCCCCCTGCAACCGCACCAGCGCGAGTGCGGCCAGACTGAAAATCGCGAGCGCGACCATCATTTCGATCAGCGTGAAGCCAGATTGAGGAAGGGGGATTCGCGCGAAGGCGCAAAGGCGCGAAGGCTTTGTGCGAAGCACAGACATTTGTGACACTTCTGACGCAGGATGGTCGTCAATGGCTGCG
>JANOQL010000223.1:0-3040 GCA_031414835.1 Sphingomonadales bacterium
AACGGCTAACGCGCGAGGATCGACCAAGCAAGCGCCAGCAGCCTTGTTTTGACGGCGTCGCATGGTAACGCCGCGCGATCATGTCGTCATACACCTCAGACCTTCTCCGCGGCCTCGATGAACGCGGCTATATCCATCAGGCGACCGACGCCGCCGCGCTCGATGCGCTGGCGGCGCGTGACGTGGTGCCCGGCTATATAGGGTTCGACGCGACTGCCCCTTCGCTCCACGTCGGCAATCTTGTGTCGATCATGCTGCTGCGGCGGTTGCAGCAGGCAGGCCACAAGCCGGTCGTGCTGATGGGCGGCGGCACCACGCGGATCGGCGATCCGACGGGCAAGGATGAGGTCCGCAAGATGCTGACCGATGATGCGATCGAGGCCAACATCGCCTCGATCCGGACGGCGTTCGAAGCGTTTCTGAACTTTGGCGACGGGCCGACCGATGCCGTGATGGTCAATAATCACGATTGGCTGGGGCAGCTTGGCTATATCGAGATGCTGCAAAAGGTAGGCAGCCATTTCACGATCAACCGGATGATGGCGTTCGATTCGGTCAAGCTGCGGCTAGACCGCGAACAGCCGATGACGTTTCTCGAATTCAATTACATGATCCTGCAAGGCTATGATTTTCGCCATCTCAACACCGAATTCGGCGTCCGCCTCCAGATGGGTGGGTCGGACCAGTGGGGTAATATCGTCAACGGTGTCGAACTGACACGCCGGATGGACGGGGTCGAAGTGTTCGGGCTGACGACGCCGCTGATCACCAAATCCGATGGGTCTAAAATGGGCAAATCGGTGTCAGGGGCGGTGTGGCTCAACGAAGCGTCTCTACCGTCTTACGATTACTGGCAGTTCTGGCGAAACAGCGACGATCGCGATGTCGGCAGGTTCCTGCGGCTATTCACCGATCTGCCGATTGATGAGATTGTCCGCCTTGAGGCATTGCAAGGAAGCGAGGTTAATGAGGCCAAGGTCATGTTGGCGAACCTCGCAACCGAGCTTTGCCGGGGATCCGATGCTGCCAAGCAGGCTGAGAGCACTGCTTTTCGAACTTTCGCTAAAGGCATGGCGGATCAACATTTGCCAAGGATCACAATTCCCGAAGGACGCATCGCCATCGTTGATGCGCTCGTTCGCATTGGCTTTTCGGAATCAAAAGGCGAAGCAAAGCGGCTGATCAAGGGTGGTGGAGCACGTCTCAACGGCGAGCCTGTTCGTGACGAGGGACACGTCATTTTTCTTGAAGGAGAACCAGTGCGCATTTCCTCAGGCAAAAAACTCCACGGATTGATTTCACCACTTTAGCAGAAGCGAAGTCTTCGTCCGACATTGCGAGGGAAGCGCGGCAATCCAAGCTGTTCGTGGCTGGCAACTGGATTGCCGCGTCGATTTGCGCATCGCAATGACGAAGCGGGGGAGGCTTAAGGCGAACCGAGACAGCAAATTCGGCGTTAACCGACCCTGTTATCGGTGATTTAGATCACATACGCCACGATCCTCGGTGTCTTTTGTATGGAAAGGGACCGAAATGGCTGCACTTCCTGACACGCTGGCTAAGCGTATTTTTGCGTCGGATCGCCGGATGAGCGAACGGATCGATGTGTCGATCTGGACACGGGTTAAAATCTTCGGCCAGCCCGAACATCCGGCGAGAATCGGCAATATCTCAGGTTCGGGGTTCATGGCGATGACGCCGTGCCCCGTTTATGACTACGCGCCGATCGTGATCGAGCTGCCGCAGATCGGCTGGGTCAAGGCGATTGCGCTCTGGTCGATGGGCGATCGCATCGGCGGCGAATTCGAGGAACTGCTGTCGCGCGACGCGATCGAAAAGCTCGAGACGTTTCGCTTGTAGCTGCCGATGGCGATCATCGATCCACAATGGAGATGACTGCTACCCGCGGTTAACGCAGGTTCACCACTGGATGTGACACGATCGGCAAATCGATTGCCGGGAGAACGTCACATGCCAGAAGCCGCTCATACAGCTAACGAAATGCCCGACGAAAGGCGCATTGATGACCGCGTGTTCATCGATCTTGCGCCGGCATTGATCGAAGGGGCCGCGATGACCGAGGCCGTGCAAATCGTAAACGTCGCCAAGCGCGGGTTTCTTGCGAGGTCGCGGCTGATGTACGATTGCGGGATGCGGGTCCGGTTGCTGTTTCCCGACTTTCACCCGATCGCTTGCCGGATTGTGTGGAGTGGCAAGGGCATGGTTGGTGCCCGGTTTCTCGAACCGGTCGATCTTGAAAGCCTACCCCGAACGTAGCAGCGCAACAGCGGCATCGCGCTCGAACAGATACAGCGCGAGCCGCGCCGCCTCGCCGCGTGGCCCTTCTAACCCGCCATCGCGATCGACCAGCAGCCGGGCATCCTGTTGCGCGGTTTCAACGAGCCGCCCAACCTGTTCGGGCGTTGCAATGCGGAATGCGGCTTCGCCCGACTGGCGGGTGCCGAGCACTTCGCCTGCGCCCCGCAGCCGGAGATCCTCCTCAGCAATCCGGAACCCGTCATTGGTTTCACGCATCAGTGCCAACCGCGCCCGGGCGCTTTCGGAAAGGATGCCGCCGCGCAGCAGGATGCACACCGACGCCCCCTCCCCGCGCCCGACGCGCCCGCGCAACTGGTGGAGCTGGGCAAGGCCGAAGCGTTCGGCCTCTTCGATGATCATCAGCGTGGCATTGGGAACGTCGACACCGACTTCGATCACTGTCGTAGCAACGAGCAGTTTGACGCTGCCGCGCTGAAACCGTTCCATGACCGCATCTTTGTCGGCAGGCTTCATCCGGCCATGGACGAGGCCAACGACATCGCCGAACCGCGCTTGCAACGCCGCCGCGCGCGCCTCAGCCGCCGCAGCCTCTCCTGTTCCATCATCCTCGACCAGTGGACACACCCAATACGCCTGACCATCGGCGGAGATATGCCGCGCCACGCCATTGACGACTTCATCCATCCGCTCGGTCGAAATCACCCGCGTATCGACAGGAGTCCTTCCGGGGGGCATTTCATCGAGCTTCGACACATCCATT